>DASPJL010000050.1:0-27313 GCA_035628645.1 Cytophagales bacterium
AAAGCCAGCCAGAAAACTCAAAATAAAATGATAGACGAAGAAAAAGATATTGAAATTATCGAACGCTACCTGGACGAAAAATTGAGTCCTCAGGAGCTTGCAGAATTTCAGGAAAGATTAGCTTCTGATGAGGAATTTGAAAAATCCTTCCAAACCTATCGGGTGTTGATAGAAGGATTAAAAAATTCGGGAAGAAACACACTTCGGCAAAAACTAAAAAAGCTTGAAGCTTCAATTAGTGTGGAAGAAAGCTTCGACAAAAAAAGAATGGGAATATCTTTAAACAGTATTTATTCCTATTCGGCAGCGGCTACAATTCTTTTGCTGATCACATTTACTTTTATTTTTATTATCCGATATAATTCCTCTCCAACTGAATTATTTGCAGAAAACTTTGAGCCCTATCCAAATGTAATTGCGCCTACTACCAGAGGAGAAGAATCGGGCAAAAGCCCACAAGAACAAGCCTTTTATCTTTATGACTCAGAGCAATATGAGCAAGCAGCGGTACTATTCGAGAAAATATTAAAAACGGAAGAAAAAGATCCCGCTGTACTACTTTATACCGCTAATGCCTATTTGGCCACAGGAGACCAAGCTTCTGCCATTAAAAAACTAGAAAGCTTAATTAAAACGGAATCTCATTTTCTGACTCAGGGGCTTTGGTTTATTTCACTTGCTTATCTAGCAAATAATCAACCTGAACAAGCTAAGATATATTTGAAAAAATTAAAAGATCAGGATGTTTCTTACAGCCAAAAAGCTGAAAAAATACTAGAAAATTTAGAGTAGATTGTATTTTATCAATATAATTCATAATTTATGTAATGCTAAATTTTAAAACTATGCCAGATCCAAAAGAAACGCCACCCCCAAAATCAACTTCGTCAGGAGGAAAAAAGGCTAAAATTTCCGTTACCGAAACGTCTACTCAGGAAACTACAAAAAAAGTAGTTTAAAATAAGATTGAACCTGTCTTCCTTTATTTAATAGGAATAGAAAGACTAACACAGCTAAAAAAATTGCAACGAAGATGTAAAAAGGATCAGAGGATTCTATGCTTACTGAATCCTCTGAATTCCCATAAACTACCAATCCTGCCCAGTTCTTAGGATGAGCAGTAATTTCATCTGCTTTTTCCAAATAACTTAGTTTGGCTTTTGTCAGCGCACTGCATATTAACTTTTCATCGGATAGATTTTCATAAAAAGAACCCACAAGCTTAGCGGAAGACCGGTCGTTTATTTCCCAAAGCGCTGTAATTAATGACGATGCACCTGCATATTGGAAAGCCCTTCCCAGGCTCATTACGCCTTCTCCTTTTAAATTTCGGCCCACACCTGTCTGGCACGCACTTAACACAACAAGACTCGCATTGGTTTTCAAATTATACAACTCATGAAAATACAGCTTGCCATCTTCTTCGGAAGAAGATTTATTAAAGATTAACCTGGAGTTTAAAGGATTAATCGTATCAGCAACACCATGAACGGCGAGGTGTAAAATATCAGCAGTAGGCGCATTTAATTTAAAGTTTTTCTCTGTCGCAGTTTCTCCTTTAAAAAACTGACCAAAACCCATTGCTTCCTTTATCAGTTCTAATTCCTGGGCTGATCCCCGGATTTGAGAAAAAACAGGCGTTGAAGTTTTTGAATTGGTTGAAATATAATGATCAAAACCTATAAGTTTTCCTTCAGTATTTGTATTGTACCGTGGCTGAAAAAAGATGTTCATCGAGCTCGCATATTTTATATTAAAGCTTCTTAGCAAATAAGGCATTTTTTTAAAATCCACATTTGTTCCCTCTGGCCTGGAAGTAAGAAAAGCTTCGAAAGGAACGGAACACAAATTTTCATCCGGTACAATAATCAAACTGTGTCTTGTATCGTCATTAACGGAGATAGCGTGTATTACAGGCTTTACCAGTTTTGAATATAATAGAAAACCTGTTTCTTTAATTTTTAAATAGTTTTCAGCAAATGGTAAAGCAGGTTCATTCTTTATCAGCGACTGGAATTCAATAAGCTTAGACTCAAGTTCTGTTTTATTTCCGATCTTCTTAAATATTGTAGAATCAGGAGATATCCCGATAGCATAAACTTCCTTCTCTCCCCAAAAGTATTCGGCAAAAATGCTGCTCGTCTCTCGGCAATAGCCTTTAATTTCAGACGTGCTGGTAGCAGAAGCGGCATACTTTAAGTTATAATAGGAAGGGCTTTTTATCGAAATATCTTTCTTCAATTGTTCCAGATTTTGGCTGATCTTGAAAATCTGATCGTTCACCTTATGAAAGTTCTCCTCTTTACTAAAATCCTCTTCCAACATTCTAAGCTTGTTTTTATAAAAGGCCAGTTTTGATTTTAACAGCCTTTCTTTATCTATAAGTGAATCGGGAGTGCCAATCCTGGCATTTGCCGCCATACTTTTTAAATTTTCCCAAAGCACATTGGCTTTGGCTTTTTCCATATATTTCAAAGCCTTCTCTATATACAAATTATCTCCTTTTTTTCGATGCAAAAGATAGCAAACTTCTATTGCCTCATTATATATTTCCTTGCTGGCTTTATTTGAGATCATTTTTGAATAATCATCATCATACATAATCTTCTGCATATACAATACACTATCCAGAAGATCATAACAGACCAATGCCGACAATAAATTTCGATCATGATCTGTCAAATAAAACTTATGCTTATATACATCTGCCTTTTGTATCAAAGCATTGAAGAAATTATAATGCTTAAGGATCAGCTCTGCGGAGGGGTTTGACTCAGTATTAGGATTGTTAAACGCACCTATTCCTTCAGTAAATACTTTTTGATATAAGATTAACGCTGAATCAAACCGGTTTAATTTTTTAAACAAATTCCCATAATACAAATAAGCAAGAGCGATCTCAGGATGTTTTTTTTTGTAAATCTCCTTCTTAAGTGTCAAAGCTTTTTTAAAGAAAAACTGGGAGGAATCTACTTCCCCTAATGCATCATATAGTTCAGCTAAATTTAGATTTGCATCGGCTGTAACTGTCTTGTTATTTATATACTGTGAATTTACCAGCGCCTCTTTGTAATAGAATTTTGCCTTGTCAAAATCATTATGGAAAAAATAAGCTCCGCCCAGGTTATTGTAAAAAAGAGGCAAACTTAACTTATCGTTTTTTTGTTGGGCAAAATGGATTGCTTTTTGAAAGTAGAAAATTGCTTTATTATAATCCTCTTCCTTTTGATAAATAATCGCGAGCAGGTTAAAAATATGAACATTCCATCGCTCTTTTAGTTGCTTATCTGAGGCAGATAGCGCCAACGCCTTAAAAGCATAATTTAATGCCTTTTCATAATCCTTTTTTAACCTATAGTTTGCTGATAAACGATAGTAAAATGATAATAAATCCTCTTTGCTGACATTAGTCAAACCTTCATAAAAAGTCTTACTCTTATTATAAAACCTTTCGGCAACTATATAATCGCTTAGGCTAAACCTATAAACATCTGCTATCGATTCATATAGGTGGGCTAATCTTATCTTTTCTACACTATGAGTCAATGCTATATTTTCTGCTAGTTTCAGACAGAATAATGCGGAATCTGGTTCTTCAAGGTGCCTATAATTTTTACCTCTCAATTCATTAAAATCAAATAGTAGAAGACTGTCAATTTTGTCATTTTTCCTAATAATACTCAAACCTTCATTTAAAATTTGACCTGCCTTTTCAAATCGACTGGATCCAAAATAACAATTAGCAATTCTCATTAAACCATACAACCTCTTGTTGAAATTTAAAGGACCTGTATTTTGACGAACTATTTCCTCATATTTTATTAAGGCGTCTTCTGTTTTAGACTCATCAAACAAAGAGTCTGCAAGTGCATATTCCTCATATAAAAATTGGGAAGAAGTAGCCAGAGAATCTTTTTTCTGATACTGAATGCGGGATTTGGCTCTCGACTTACCTTTTTCATGCGATGGATTGCAGGTAACGACAATGAACAATGCAATCATATAAATAGAAAACTTCAATAAATTCCTCAATCTTTTTATGAAAATATCCATGCTACATAATAACTTCATAAAGTTGCACAAAAGAAAGTTTAATTGAAATCATTATCGTTATTATTTATCCCCTAATATCATACAATTCCCTGGTTTCTAATTACTCTTGTGTTAAAACAACCCAATAAGACCAATGTGGATAGATCTAAGAAGTGACACAGTAACCAAACCTACGCCGGAAATGCTGGAAGCCATGAGAAATGCTGAAGTAGGTGACGACGTCTTCGATGAGGACCCAACAGTAAAAGCACTGGAACAAAAATTGGCAAAAATGTTTTCTATGGAAGCCGGTTTATTTTGTCCCTCAGGGACCATGACCAATCAAATTGCCATAAGACTTTTTACTCAACCTCAGAGCGAGGTAATCTGTGATAAATTAGCGCACGTTCACAATTTTGAAGGAGGAGGAATAGCTTATAATTCCTTCGCCACGACAAAACTGCTCGACGGGAAAAGGGGTGTATTTACCGCTGAAGATGTCCTTGAAAATATTCAGCCAGATAATATTCATTACCCTCAAACTTCACTTGTAGTGATTGAAAATACGGTTAATAAAGGGGGTGGAAGTTTTTACAGACTTTCAGAGATCATGAACATTTCCAAAGTATGTAAAGAAAACAATCTTTTTCTTCATCTCGATGGTGCAAGAATTTTTAATGCGTTGGAAGAGACGAAAGAAAAGCCTGAGGAATATGGCCAATATTTTGATGGAATTTCCATTTGCCTTTCAAAAGGACTAGGTGCTCCGATTGGCTCGGTATTACTTGCCAGTAAGGAAAACATTAAAAAGGGTAAACGAATAAGAAAAGTGCTCGGTGGAGGAATGAGACAAGCAGGTTTTTTGGCCGCTGCAGGAATTTATGCATTGGACAATAATATTAGAAGGCTAAAAGATGACCACAAAAGGGCGCAAAAAATTGAAAAAATGCTTTCCTCCATCTCGATAATCGAAAGCATCATTCCTGTTTGCACTAATATAGTTATATGCAATTTCAAAGCTGAAAAAGATGCACAACAACTGGTTAATTTTTTAAAGGACAATAAAATATTGGTTGGCCATTTTGCTAAAAAATCAGCCCGAATGGTTACCCATCTTGATTTTAATGATGAGATGTTAACCAGGTTTGAAGAGGTTATTTTAAAGTTTAAAGGGAAATTTTAACATAAAGGAATTACCTCGAGATTGTTACTGTTACTTCTCCTTTAAATTTTTCAGGGACATTTATCTTTAGCAAGCCATTTTGAAAGTTGTAATTATCCTTTGCTAAAACCTCATTATTGACCTCAACTTTTTCCGGGGATTGGATTAAATAAACGCCCAATGTTCCAGCTTCTGCAAGAGTAGCGGTTATTTCATCCTTGGTAATTTTCTGTTTTATTATGCCCTTGGGAGAGTTGTACTTATTAATAAGCCCAATAACTGCCGCATTTTCTTCCAGAGGTACAATAGAATAGAGCTTATAATCCATTCGGGTTAAAGAAAGAGGTAATTCCTCATTTCTTGACACTTGAAAAGCGTTTTGAGAGAAATACCCGTAAACTGCAAACTGCTCTCCCTGGATTCCCTTTAGGTCGGAAGGTTTGAAGCTTCCAGTTACATAGCCGGAATTGGCAGCATTCCAAACGCCAAGCAATCCGGCTTTTCCTGAAAAAGAATAAGCTTTCAGAGGTTTTGCTTCCTGCACCTGAAATAAACAATCTTCCGTAAGACGAGCGGGAATATCTGTTCGAAGAATTTTTCCTGTATTAAGAATTAAAGGTTTTAATACTTCAAAATTTTGTTCTCCAGGCCAATCGGACACATAAATGGGACCGCCGCTAATTGCTCTGGCTATGGCATGATATTCCGGATAAAGCATATAAGATTCGAACATATCATAGTCGGGCCAAACGATGGGAGAAAGCCATAATGAGTTGAACAGGCAATTGGTAATGTGTACCGCAGCGTTTCCACTTTCCAGATTATAGGAAACTTCTTTAGGCATGTAATCATCAGAGGCCCTTGCAATGGCAGACTTTCCAAAATGGTAAATATTATCTGTAGTCATTTCCATACAATTGATCACATTTCCATTAAAGTATTTGGAAGCGGGTATTTGAAAATTTTTCTGTAATTGCTGACCAGTAAACCATAAAGGATATTGCCCTTCGGAAATTTGTCCTACTGCAAGTTGATTGTCCACCTTAATAAAAGATATTCCTTCTCCGGATAAATAATTGTACCAATCATCAAAGAATTCCATCCCTCTTTCATTTTTTGGTGTGGGACAATAAAAGGTTTTCAGTGTATCTTTTGACCAGGGAAGCTTGCCCTGATACGAATATAAAATGTCTTTATATTGAATTCCCAGGTCAGAAGAAGAATCAATTCCCTTCCAATAGGCATTAATCGTATGCCAGATACCAACATTTTTAACATTATAATTATTTTTCAGATTTTCAACCAAGGGCTTAAAACCACCAGGAAATTTAGTCGTATCAGGCTTTAAAGACTTCAATTTCATATCCTCTCCTACCTTCAGCCAGCCATCATCAATAAGTACAAATGGAACTGGAAAATCATTTTTGGTAAAAGAGGCTACGCCTTCAATTATTTTCTCTTCATTGATTTTATGTCCAAAAGCATCCCAAGTGCACCATCCGAAGTTTTCCAGTACTTCCGGATAAACTTTATTTTTCCTTAGGTTTTCGGAATAGCCCATTATTTCCATCCCTTCTTCCATCAATTCATCAATCAATGGGTAAATGTCTTTTCCAAAAGCTATTGCCAATAATGGAATATCATTCGCATAATAATTATCCACACGGCTAAAAGACTTAGCGCCAAATTTCGGACCTTCCCTTCCTATCGAAGCGCTGTATCCATTTCCTCCTAACGGAATGGCTACAGCATACAAACTATCCTGATACCGCCAATAAAAAAACTGATTGTGCAAAGAATCCAGGTCTTGGATTTGTTTTATTTGAACAGGTTTTGTCCAGGCCCTACTTTCTCCGTATCGAAAAAGAGAAGTACCTATCTGAAATTCGGGAATATCGAAAAACATTCCTACGTAATCATCACCTTCTCCCGAGTTGTTTCTGTTAGGATCAATGGAAAAGGAAACTACATTGCCTGAATAATTCACTTTAATTTCCGACTTCTTCTTTCCCAATGATGAAAGTTGAATGATCTCGCCCTCCTTTTGTCCTTTTGAAGATGCCTTTGAAACTTGATAATCGATTCCCTCAAATTTTATTTCTCCTCCAATCAGCCTTTCTTCTCCCTGATATTTTACTATAATTTTATTTTGATCCAGATCAACCTCCACCTGGCTTTCCTGGGCAAATACAAATTGAAAAATAAAAATAAAGTAAGTGGTAAACGTGATAGAATATTTTATCATACTAAAAAGTGTTGGATACCTTTTTTACGGAAGATAATTAGGTTTAGATAAAAACTAACTCTCCAAGGGTTTAAAACGCTTGGAGAGTTTAGTGCTTAGTTTAAAAATTAACGAAGGATTTAAACCAAAGCTTTCTCCATTTTCATGTGTAACAGGCCTGTTTTCCTTGAAGAAAAAACATTACCGACAGACTGGAAGCCTTGTTTCTCATAAAATTTAAGAGCATTAAGCCTTGAATCCAGTATTACTTTTTTCAAACCCAGTGCCTTTATTTTCTCTAATGCCAAGGTGATAAGTTCTTTGCCTAATCCTTGCTTTCTGCAGGAAGGGTCAACAATCATCTGAGAAATAAAAGCTTCTGTTTCTGTGAGCGTAACCCTTAAATACCCCATCACATTTCCATCTTTTGACGCCAGTAAATGCAGACTCGAATCCTCCAACTCATCCTGTACGATGCTTCTTTTTAATTGAAAGGGCTCAAAGAACGTTTTATAACGAAGGTCAAGAATCTGCTCAAAAAACGAGGATTCGGTAGTAATGAAACTAAAATTGACCTGTTGCAAATTCATTGTTCTCTTAGCTTTTAATTCTATCGGTTTCTCTTTTTTTGCATTGCATTAGGTACCGGAACAGTTCTCTTTTTATATAACTCAAACCTTGAAGGCACCTTTCTTTCTGGCCAGAAATTATTATCTACTTCCACATCGGCAGTTTCTCTGTAGGGATCAAGATGGATACTTGTTACTTCTTTGTCTTTTACAAAGACTTTGGTTACTGTGGTATCGTTTTTCCGCCAAATTTCCGCTGGTATCCTTTGTACTTCCTTGGTGCCGTCCACAAAGGTAAATTCCAGGATCAACGGCATAACCAATCCGCCTATATTGTTAAAAGTTATTTCATAAAAATTCTTTCCTGAAGCCAGCAATTTCTTTTCTTCCGAATCAAGTGATGACATGTAGGCATTGTAGGCCTTTATATCAGAAGGCAACGGCTCAAAAGGATTATTGGTATTGTAAAAATCCTTAAGTGTTGGATCTTTTTCAATGGCCGTTTCTTGGCCTTCATTATTTTGCATAGAAACATGCCTTACAGAATCTTCAAATTTTTTCTGAGCAATTGGCCCTTCAACGGCCGGGTTTCTGGAATCAAACTGATACCATTTTACATTTTCAATAGCGATATCTACATTATCCGTAGTGTAGAACCAACCTCTCCAAAACCAATCCAGGTCTACCGCTGAAGCATCTTCCATTGTTCTGAAAAGGTCTTCAGGAGTAGGGTGTTTAAATTTCCACCTTTGAGCATATTCCTTGAAAGCATAATCAAATAGTTCTCTGCCCATTACTGTTTCCCTTAAAATATTCAGCGCTGTGGCAGGCTTTCCATAGGCATTGTTGCCAAATTGTATAATTTGTTCTGAATTCGTCATAATCGGTTCCTGACTTTCCTGTGCACTCTTCATGTAAGGAACAATATTCGGTGCCGGTCCTCTTTTTGAAGGATAATTTCTATCCCACTCCTGTTCGGCCAGAAATTGAACAAATGAGTTTAAACCTTCATCCATCCAGGTCCACTGTCTTTCATCAGAGTTTATAATCATCGGGAAGAAGTTATGACCGACTTCATGAATGATCACACTGATCATTCCATATTTAATTTTATCGCTATAAGTGCCATCCTTTTCTGGCCGTCCATAATTGAAACATATCATAGGATATTCCATTCCATTTTGTGCTTCCACAGAAATGGCTACCGGATAAGGATAGTCAATGGTATGCTTCGAATAAACTTTTAAAGTATGGGCCACCACTTTGGTAGAATATTTTTCATACAATGGGTTGGCTTCTTTAGGATAGTAAGACATGGCCATTACTTTTTTTCCTCCGATCTGAACGGCCATTGCATCCCAAATAAATTTACGTGAAGCGCCAAATGCAAAGTCTCTTACATTTTCTGCATGGTAAATCCATGTTTTTTTGCCTTTAGCCTTACCTTTTTCCAGCTTCTCCGCTTCCTTTTGAGAACGGATTATTACTGGCTTATCAAAAGTATTTTGTGCTTTTTCCCATCTTTCCAGTTCATCTTTTTCCAATACTTCATTGGCATTTTGAAGCGTGCCTGTGGAAGCAATCATAAAATCGGAAGGAACGGTGATCTTTACTTTGTATTCTCCAAAAGGAAGCGCGAACTCTCCCTGTCCTAAAAACTGCTTATTTTGCCATCCCTGATTATCAGAATAAACGGCCATTCGGGGAAACCACTGGGCAATGGTATAGATATAGTTTCCATCTCCCGGAAAAAACTCCTGTCCACCCCTGCCGCCTAATTCAATCCGGTCGTGAATGTTGAAAGTCCAGTCAATAAACAAATCTACCTTTTGGCCGGAGGCTAACGGGGAAGGTAAATCTACACGCATCATGGTTTTATTGATCGTATAGGACAAGTCCTTTCCAGCATTGTCACGGACAAATTTTATCTTGTACCCAAGATCGTAATCATGCCCGATAATATTTTTCACTTGCTTTTTTGTAAGTCCGGGACCAATATTGCTGGTTTGGGTAGAATAGGTATCCGACTCCTTTGAATAATGGTTCTGATCCAATTGAACCCATAAATAGGAAAGTGGATCCGGAGAATTGTTCGTATAAGTAATTTTTTCAGATCCGGTAAGGACTTGAGTTTCGTCATTGATCTCTGCAGATATTTCATAATCGGCCTTTTGTTGCCAATACAAATGACCAGGGGCGCCTGATGCTGTCCTATAGACATTTGGTGTGGCAAGTTCGGGCCCTAATTGCTCGAATTTTTTACCGTGATTATTTTGCGCTGCTAATTCTAAAACCTGAGAAAAAAGAACAAATGCAATAAGAAATTTTACCTTCATAATGTATCCTGAACTAATAAATGATTAAATGGAGTGATTTGATTGCGACGATCGAAGAGACAGCAACAACCCAAACTTTTTGATTTATCTTCAATATATTCAAAAATAAGAAACCCAATACTAAAAAAAGAGCTACAATTACAATTTGCCCAACTTCCAGACCTAGATTAAACGCAAGTAATTGATTAAAAATTTCAAAATCTTTACCAAGCAAGCCTTTTAGATAATTAGAAAACCCTAATCCATGGATCAAGCCAAAAGAAGCTGCATAAAAATAATTAATCCTTAAGTTTTCAATTTTATTCTGCCAATAAGTAAAAATATTTGTAATCGCCGTAATCAGAATAGTGATGGGAATAAGCGTCTCAATAACAGAGGGATCGAAGGTTACAAAATCAAGAACGGATAGCGCAAGGGTAAGGGAATGTCCAAGCGTAAATGCCGTGGTCAATATCAAAAGCCTTTTCCACTGAGAGAAAGAATATAGTGTACATAAGGCAATAACAAACAAGATATGATCAACACCATTTAAATCTAAGATATGCTCTACGCCTAATAAGAAATAGGTAATGAATTGATTCATGAAAATGTATAAATCGGAATTTTCTTTAAAAATTGATTTGGGGTGTATTACTTTCCTGTTAATATTAGTTATAATTTTCAGGGAAGCAAAAATATAATAATGGTATCTTTTTTAATGGTCTTGTTTACATTGTTCCATCCTTTTCATGTAAGCGTTTGTGAAATTGAGTTCAATGAAAAGGAAAAAAGAGCAGAAGTAACCATAAAGATTTTCTTAGATGATATGGAAAATGGCCTTCGAAAGATGACTAATGAAAAAATTGATATTGTAAAAATAGCGGGGAGAGAAAGAGATTCATTGGTAGGCGCCTATTTAAATCAACATTTCTTTTTGAAGATTGATCAAACCAATAGTAAGGGTAAATTTTTAGGTTCGGAAATCGAGAAAGATGCGCTTTGGTGCTACTATGAATTAGACGGAGTGAAAAAATTCAGCCAGATAATGATAAGAAACACTATACTTTATGAAATATTTGATGATCAGGTGAACCTAATAAATGTAAGCCTTCATGGGGAAATAAAAAGCGCCAGACTTAACGCTTCCAATCCTTCTGAAATTATTTCCTTTTAATATAAAGGAAGATTTATATTGAGATAAATAATTGACCCATAAATAATAATGAGTAAAAAAGTTAAAATAATTGGCGCTATAGTAATTCTGCTGGCTTTCCTTTTTCCCTTGATCTACAGTTTATTCTTCTCTAAAAAAACGTCTTCCCCGAGGGATAATTCGGCACCTCAGCCCAGAATTGAATCTTATGATCCACCTTTTACAAAAGAAGGGGAACTTGAAATCCTTGACGGTACTTCAGGAGATACGATCAAAAGCTTATCCATAGAAATTGCTGACAATGAAAAAGAAATAATGCAGGGGTTGATGTACAGAAGCGCCATGCTGGATTCGGTGGGAATGTTGTTTATTTTCGATGAGCCCAATCTACATACTTTTTGGATGAAGAATACGAAAATCCCTTTAGACATTATTTTTATAGATGACCAACAGAGGATAGTCACCATAAAAAGAAACACTACACCCTATTCTGAAAAAGAAGTTCCTTCGGAAAAAGAAGTACTTTATGTTTTAGAAGTAAATGCCGGATTCAGCGATAAGTATGGGGTAAAAGTCGGGGACCTGATACGATTTAAAAGAGATAGTAACCCATTATAGCATTGATTTTTCACTCCTCTACAAGAAAATCCCCAATTCTCTTAGAAAAATAATTACCACATTTGGATAAATGCCTATTGTAAAAACTATTCCAAAAAGTGCCCCAACCAAATGAGCATCATGGTTGATGTTATCGCCCATCTGTTTTCCTCTGTAGTAAGAATAAATCAGGTAAAGCACTGCAAACAAAACTGCTTTTATAGGAATGGCAAAAAACAAATATAATTCGTTCAAAGGGTAAAAAAGAATAAAGCTGAACATAACAGCAGATACAGCGCCAGAAGCACCAAGAGAATTATAGTTATAATCATTTCTGTGCTTCAAATAAGATGGGATATCTGAAACAACAATTCCCGCCAGGTACATCACCACATACAAGAATAAACCGATGTTGCCATAGATGCTTTCAAAAATTGATTCCACTATCGCACCGAAAAAGTATAGCGTCAGCATATTGAAAAACAAATGCATGTAATCAAAATGGATAAAACCCGAAGTGATAAACCTGAAGTACTGCTGCTTTTTTTGCACCTGGTAGGGATTTAACATCCACCTATGATAAACCTCCTGGTTGTTCCAGGCATAGAAACTGGCTATTACGTTTAGTCCGATAATAATATATGTAATCATTATTGCTCTCTTTCAATTAGTGTTTCTGCAAACTTTCTTAATTCAAGTTTTTTATCTGCACTTGCATTCACTTTTTCAAGGTCGTTAAAAGCTTTATTAAAGTACTCACTCATTTTAAGCTGCGTAATTTCTTTAATTTTTAATTCATCAAATATGCCCGTCACTTCTTTCACTTTTTCTTCCGGATCAAAACCGGAAGCTGACAGCCATTTACTGAGGGTTTTTGCTTGACTTATATTTGCATTTTCCAATGCGTTTATCAATAAAAAGGTCTTCTTATTCTCCAGAATGTCCCCTCCTACTTGTTTACCAAACTTATCTTTGTTGGCGTATACATCCAAAAGATCATCCTTAAGCTGAAATCCAACACCTATATTTTCACCAAAACTTCTTAAATAAGCCAGATCTTGGGAAGAAGCGCCGGCAAGCATTCCACCCATTTCAAGACTAAAACCTAAGAGCACGGCAGTCTTAAGCCTGATCATTTCTAAATATGATGTTTCAGAGATGGATGGAAGATATTGATAATTCATGTCTAACTGCTGTCCCTCACAAACCTGAGAAGCACATTTGTTAAACTTTGTGGTCACTTCTTTAAAATAATTGCCTTCTACTTCCAAAAGGAAATCATAGGCTTTTACAAGCATTACATCCCCGGAAAGTATGGCTATGTTGCTGTTCCATTTTTCATGAACCGTAGGCTTGCCCCTTCTCAACGGCGCCTTGTCCATAATATCATCATGCATTAAGGTGAAATTATGAAAGACTTCTACTGCAATGGATGGACGAAGAACCTTATTTATTTCGTCATCAAAAAGATAATATCCGAACACAGCCAACAATGGCCTTAGCCTTTTGCCTCCAAGGTTCATTATGTAATTAATCGGATCGTACAATTCGACAGGATTTTCACCAAAACTAATAGTGGAAATCTCCTCATTTATCCTGGAAAGTATACGGGAATAATCAAAACTCATTTAAAGACAGATGGTTAAAGTAAAACTTACTCAAAGTTCTTCAACTTCTGGGGCAAATCTAGGATATAAAATAAATTTAAATGGCGAATTTAGAATAACGAATGACGAGCAATCCCTAAATCAATCCCTTGACTATTAACTTTAAACGTTTGGTTTTTAAGTATTTATTTCGATAATCTTATACCGGAAATCGTTAGCAACTTAAAAAGAAATATCTTCCTGTTCTTTTTTCTTTTTTCTTCTATCTTCCTTGTTCAGACTCACCAGCCAGAGGTCAATGGTTCTTTTTTCAAGGTTAATTTGTTTTACTGTCACTTTTACATCATCTCCCAAAGTGATCATCTTTTTATTCTTCCTTCCGATAATTCTGTAATTATCAGGATCAAACTCATAATAATCATCGTCCAGGTCGCTCATTCTCACAAGACCTTCGCATTTTGTTTCCACAATTTCAACAAAAATGCCCCACTCTGTTACACCTGAAACTATTCCTTCAAATTCCTTATCATCCACACTCATCATATACTCAGCCTGTTTGTATTTGATTGAGGCTCTTTCTGCTTCGGCTGCTTTTCTTTCCTTTTCCGATGAATGTTCGCACTGATCCTCATAATAGTTTTTATCCGCCGATTCTCCTCCTTCCAGGTAATGCTGCAAAAGCCTGTGAACCATCATATCAGGGTATCTTCTGATGGGCGAAGTAAAGTGTGTATAATGTTTGAAAGCCAGGCCAAAATGAATTTCCGGTTCAGTGGTATAAATGGCTTTAGCCATGGTTCGTATGGCGAGACTTTGAAGTACGTTCTGCTCAGGTTTTCCTTCAATATCTTCCACCAACTGGTTTAATGCATTGGAAATATTTTCTTCGTCCGGCTTGATGTTATGTCCAAACTTCTTTGCAAAAACAGAAAACGCTTTCAGCTTATCCTGATCAGGATAGTCATGGGTTCTGTAAACCATCGTGTTCTTATTTTTGCCTTTCTTCATTCCGTAAACAAACTCTGCAACCCTTCTATTGGCCAGCAGCATAAACTCCTCGATAAGCTTATGAGCATCTTTGCGGATCTTAGGAATCACCCCAAGCGGCTTACCTTTTTCATCCAGTTTAAACCTCACTTCTATCGTTTCGAATCCTATTGCTCCTTTTTTAAATCTTTCTTTACGAAGCTTCAAGGCAATATTATTAAGGGTAGTCAGTTCGCTGACGAAATCCCCCTGTCCATTGTCTATTATTTCCTGGGCTTCATCATAATGGAATCTTCTATCCGAATAAATGATTGTTCTCCCAAACCATTCCTTTAAAATTTTCCCTTTTTCTGTCATTTCAAAAACAGCAGAAAAAGTCAGTTTTTCTTCGTTAGGCCTTAACGAACAAAGCTCATTTGAAAGCTTTTCAGGAAGCATGGGAATCACGCGGTCGACCAAATAAACGGAGGTGGCCCGTTCAGATGCTTCGTTTTCCACCACGGTATTTGGTCTTACATAATGCGTTACATCTGCTATATGCACGCCAATTTCCCAAATCGTCTCGTCTGTATCTGTTGTTTTTTCCAGCTTCCTTATGGATAGCGCATCATCAAAATCTTTAGCATCTACCGGGTCAATGGTAAAAGTCGTTATGTCCCTGAAATCACGCCTCTTTGCGATTTCTTTTTCGGTTATTCCGGCTTCTATTTTATTTGCATGATCTTCTACCTTTTCGGGGAATTTGGTGGGCAGGCCAAACTCGGCCATTATGGAATGCATCTCTACGTCATTGTCTCCTGCTGCCCCGAGGACTTCCTTTATAAATCCTACGGGATTTTTGTCACGTCCGGGCCATTCCGTAATTTCAACAATTACTTTTTCCCCGTTCTTTGCATCTTTGATATCTTCATTAGGAATAAAAATATCATAATACATCTTTCTGCTATCAGGAATAACAAAAGCAAAACGTGTGGACAATTCAACTTTCCCTACAAACTCCTTTTTGGAGCGTTGTAAAATTTCAACCACTTCTCCTTCAGGCTTTCTTCCATAGATGGCTGATTTATGTACCGCTACTTTTACAAGATCACCATCAATGGCATAATTTAGGTCCTTATGACCAACCCAAATATCCTCTTCCAACTCGTCAGAAACTATGTAAGCAAATTTAGGGTTTACATGGTCAACTTTACCGGTGATATAACTCACTTCCTTTGAAGACCTGAATGTACCATTTTTAAGCTGTTGGATTTTCCCGGATTTAAATAACCCGTCCAAAGCGGACGCAAGTTCATTTCTTGATTTTATATCCCTCAGACCCATCTTTCTTGCAAGCTGCTTCAAACTGAAAGGTTTGGATTTTCCTGAATTTACTAATGCCAAAACTTCCTCTCTGGCTATTTTCTTTAATTCTTTTTCTTTATTTTTTCTTGATTTCTTCATTTGTAAAATGCTTACCTGCTGGTAATAATCGTTTTTTCATGTTTTAATGATAAAACGAGATTCTAATAATATGGTGGTTATAAAACTTAAACTTATTCCCTTAAAAGTCTATTATTCGGGTTTTTTAAAAAGAATAATTCTTGAATTACTGTGAAAGACATTAGAAGTAATTCGTTCTCATTTTTCTTTTTAACATTGCTTTTCTTATGTCTTCAAGGTCTCCCTTAGGTATTGACGTTATAAGCTTTCTCGTATAATCCTCCTTGGGTTTATAATAGATTTGTTCAGGATATCCCATCTCAACAATCTTTCCTTTATTCATCACAATTATCCTGTCGGAAATAAATTTTACCACGGAAAGATCATGTGAAATAAAAATATAAGTGAAATTGAATTTTTCTTTGAGGCTGTTCAACAGGTTCAAAACCTGGGCTTGAACAGACACATCTAAAGCGGAAACGGATTCATCACAGATTATAAACCGTGGATTGAGCGCTAAAGTTCTTGCAATACAAATTCTTTGTCGCTGTCCTCCCGAAAATTCGTGGGGATATCTGTTAAAAATATCAGGTCTTAGATTGACAGTTTCTAAAAGCTCAAGTGCTCTTTCTTTTCTTGCTTTATTATTTGGAAGAACATTATGAATACTCATCGGTTCCATTATCGCCTCCCCAATGGTAATCCGTGGATTGAGGGAGGAATAGGGATCCTGAAAAATAATCTGAATTTCTTTCCTGAGTTTTCTGAGTTCTTCTTTGCTTAGCTTTAAAATGTTCCTGCCTTCAAAAAGGACATCGCCGGAAGTCGGTTCTATTAATCTTAGTATACTTCTTCCCAATGTTGTTTTACCGCACCCTGATTCTCCTACAAGTCCAAGCGTTTCACCCGGATAAACTTCAAAAGAAACATCATCTACTGCCCGAAAGTATTGTTTTGCCCTACTGAACATACTGTTTTGGACAGGAAAATGTGTGCTGAGGTTTTGTACCTGGAGAATAGGCTTTTTGCGGAGCAGCATCGCCTGATGCTGCTTGATTTCCTGCTCACTCTGAACGTTTAGAAGGATAGCTTCACCAACAGAAGTATATTTATTCTCTTTTTTTTCTGTCATATTTCCCATATCGTCCATACTCATAAAGTCCGATACTACGGGTAAAACTTTCAGTTTGATATCAAGCCTTGGCCTGCAAGCCAGAAGGCCTTTAGTATAAGGGTGTTTAGGATTCGCAAAAATATCCCACACGGTTCCTTGCTCCACTATTTTGCCATGGTACATTACAATTACCTTATCTGCAATTTCAGCCACCACTCCGAGATCATGGGTAATGAAAATAATGGACATATTGTTAATATCCCTCAGCCTTTTCATCAAATCCAAAATATTGGCTTGAACGGTTACATCCAGAGCGGTAGTTGGCTCATCGGCTATCAGCACTTCAGGATTACAACTAATAGCCATTGCAATCATTACCCTTTGTTTTTGCCCTCCGGAAATTTCGTGGGGGTACGATTTAAATATTTCTTCTGCCCTTTCCAATTGTACCTCGTTGAAAAGCTTTATTGTTCGTGCCTTTGCCTCCTTTTTACTGACTTTCTGATGAAGAAGAATGGCTTCCATCACCTGATCTCCGCAAGTATATACGGGGTTAAGTGAAGTCATTGGTTCCTGAAAGATCATGGAAATTTCATTTCCACGGATCATTCTCATCTCGGTATGAGAAAGCTTGGTAAGGTCTACCTTATTTAAGGTGGGTGAGTTAAATAAAACCTCCCCTCCTTCATATTTCCCGGGAGGAGTCTTAATTAACTTCATTATAGAAAGGGCGGCAACAGACTTTCCTGATCCTGATTCTCCAACAATTCCAATTGTCTCTCCTTTTTTTAGTTTAAAACTAACATCATCTACTGCCTGTACAACGCCTGTATCTGTGGAAAAATATGTTTTTAGATTGTTTACCTCCAGCAAATATTTATCTTTTTCTATCTCTTCAGGCATTTAAATAATGTTTACGGAAAGTTTGCTTTGCCTATTTTACTAAACCTTTTTATAATTCAAAAATAAGCATTCAAGATATATAGAAAAATTAAGAATTGCAGGAAGTTAAAAAGTATAGGATATTAAAAAAGTGGGTTTACGAATTTCTTTTTTGCCAAATTCCCGGATCTCTGCTTGTTCTAATTACACCAAGAATAATAATACGGTCCTGGTCAATAAAATAAAAAATCCTAAATGGGAATCGATTTAATAATGCTGCTCTTTGTTCTTTATTGTACTTGATAGTGTAAAGGGTGCTCCTTTATTTTTCTAAAGTGTTATTCAAACTCACAAAAAAATCATCACCAAGTCCCTTTCTCTGCCTTTCATACCAATGATAACTTTCTTGAATATCTGATTTAGCATCTTCCGTAAGAAATAAAGTATAGGTCATTTACTCTTTTGAATATCGTCTTTTACTTCATTCCATGTGTATAATTTGCTTTCTCCACTGTGAAATTTTATCATTCTTCTATCAAGCTCTTGCTTTAGATCTTCATTTAATTGACTACTACCTTCCAGTATCGCTTCAACCTGGCTCAATAGCTCATCATCCTCAATAAGAATAAGTTTTTCTATAAGTTTATATTTAACTTCAGGTCGCATATCTTCTATCACATTTATTTTACTAATAAAGTTAACGTTTATTTAACCTCAAACATAAAAAATATTCTCCTCCTTAATAGAAGGTAAAAGTTTAAGTTTGCAGTACAATTGGGCGGTTACGGCTACATCTTCTTTACAATATTTTGCTATTCGTTCCAAATTCCTCTCTTTATAATAGACATGATTGACCATACTTCCATCAATTCCATCCTTGCTTGATTTAATTCCGAACAGGGCAGCGAGCAGTTCCAGGGAGGTATAGCTTTTTCTATCACCAAATTTCCACATATCCATCGTATCATAGTGATGAACTTCCCAAGGCTTCTTCTCGCAAATATCAAGTACCTCGGGCAGTTTTATTCCATTTACCAGAAGCCGCCTGCACATATAGGGGTAATCAAATTCTTTCCCGTTGTGAGCACACAGAAAAAGTGATTTTTGATCAAATTTTTCATTCAGTATGGCGCAGAAATTTCTTAAAAGCTCCACTTCATCATGGGAGGTTATGTCTTTAATTCTTAAACATATTTCCCCATCATTATTCAGAGTAAAAGCCCCAATTGCAATCGTGATAATCTTTCCAAACTCTGCATATATGGCAGCCTTATTGTAAAACAAATCTTCAGGTTGATCTTCCCCATTGCTTAAATAAGTGGATTTTTTAAGCCACAAAGGTTTTAATCTTTCAGGCAACATGGCGAAATCTTCGCAACACGAGACGGTCTCGATATCTAAAACCAAAATGTTTTTTAAATGTTTGAATGCTTCTGCAGACATAATACTCTCATTGATAGAAAAAGGTAATATAAAAACAATTTGTGATAAAGATTTTATATTACAAAAAATCAGTAAAGAAATCCCAGATTTTTATCCTTTACATCCCCTTCATCCAAAGTTAAAAACTGCTCCCAGAATGCATTTGGAGGAACGCTTGCAACCACAATAACAGGCTCGTTCTTCACAGGGTGTATAAAATAAATTTTCCTTGCATGAAGATTTATGCTCGCATCCGGATTTGGTTTGCTAAACTTATATTTTATGTCTCCCCTTATCGGACAACCGATAGCTGAAAGTTGCGCCCTAATCTGATGAGGCCGCCCGGTAAGCGGATTCACTTCTAAAAGGTAGTGGTCGTTAAGATGCCCCAACACTCTATAGGTAAGTTCCGACCTCAACGCACCCTGCGTTTCTTTGGCGTAAGCCGTCGTTACATTCTTTTGTTCATCTTTTGAAAGATAATGGACAAGCTTATCCGATTCTTTTGGAGGTCTCTTTTTTACCACTGCCCAGTAGGTTTTTTGGACCTTTCTATCTTTGAAAAGCTTATTCATTCTTTCCAGCGCTTTGGAGGTTTTTGCCAGAACGACAAGTCCACTTACAGGCCGGTCAATTCTATGGACCACGCCGCAAAAAACGTTGCCGGGTTTATTGTACTTTTCTTTCAGATACTCTTTTACCATCTCTGAAAGCGGCTTATCCCCTGTATTATCACCCTGAACCAATACTCCGCTTGCTTTATTCACAATTATTATATGATTGTCTTCATAGAGTACTTCAAATGCGGCCTTGTGTGATTTCATAATGAGGATATAGAGCGGAGTTGCTGCTTATTTGCCTTCAAAAGTAGCTTAAATTTTAGTATGTTTTTAACACAGAATAAATAAGGTATCAGGTTTGAGGAGTTTGCCGGCGGAACTTTCAGAGTTAATTTCCCGAGAATCTATATTTAGATAAAAATACAATCAACTCACTTCCAAGTTTATACTGCCACCTTCCTTAAAATTATTTAAAAGTATTTATGGAAAATGGCATAAATCCTTATGGTCATTCGGATATTATTACTATAAATTTTAAACTTGAAAAATATTTTTTACTCTTATCATATGCTGGATTATATTATTGTCGGACAGGGAATTTCTGGAACTTTGCTGGGGTATAATCTTTTGAAAGCAGGCAAAAAGATCTTAATTATAGACAATGACGAAAAAAATAGCTCCTCAAGAGTGGCGGCAGGAATATTTAATCCGGTAACAGGAAAAAGGAAAGTAAAAACCTGGCAGGCCGATCAATTGTTTGACTACCTCAATAACTTCTATCCTAAGTTTGAACAAGAATTAGGATGTAAATTTTTCTATAACAAACCAATCTACATGCTCTTCGATTCAATTGAAGAACAAAATCTCTGGGCAGGAAAAATAGCAGATCCTATTTATAAAGATTATCTCGATGTAAACACCAATCCAGGTTTATATAACTCATCTATTCATGATGAATTTGGAGGAATTTTGGCAAAAAACTCAGGGTATGTTAATGTACAGGACATGATCTTTTCTTTTAAAAAATATGCCACTGAACACAATTCCTTTCTTCAATCTGATTTTGATTACGATGAACTAAAGATCAATGAAGGGGAAATTTTCTATAAAGATTTAACTGCCAAGAATATCATTTTTTGTGAAGGGGCTTCCCTCGTTTCCAATCCCTTGTTTTCATGGCTTCCTTTCAATTTGGTAAAAGGCGAACTTCTACTTTTAGAGTTGGAGTATATTCCTGATGTTATTTTTAACAAAAATATTTTTATACTTCCTTTAGATGATAAGCACTGCATCGCGGGCGCTACGTATAATTGGGATGACAGGACAACAGACACAACCGTGGAAGCAAAAGAAACTCTAAAGGAAAAAATTGATCAACTCTTGAAAATTTCCTATAAGATTACAGACCAAAAAGCAGGTATTAGACCTGCAACTAAAGACAGACGGCCCTTTTTAGGAACTCATCCCGAACACAAAAACGTTTTCGTATTCGGTGGATTAGGCACCAAAGGAGTTTCCATTGCGCCTCTTTATGCCCATTTGTTTTTTGATTATTTGGAAAACGGAAAAGAATTAGAAAAAGACGTAAATATTAGTCGTCATTATTCGTTATATTACCTCAATAATAATACTTTATAATCTTCCTATGTCTATCAATACCAGAGCTATAATTTTATTTATCCTAACCATATATATTCCCGGACTTTTAAGCGCACAAAGCCCGGTTACTGAATTTGGGAAAAACAGAATTCAATACAAGCCTTTTGACTGGTCTTATGTCAGCACTCAGAACTACGATATTTATTATTATAAAGATGGATATGAAAATGCCCGGCTTGCTGCCGAAATAGCGGAAGAAGATTTTGATAAAATCACTGATATTATTGGTTATTCTCCCTATACTAAAACCAAAATTTTTCTTTACAACTCGGTAAGTGATCTACAGCAAAGCAACATAGGAATCAACGATCAGAATTATAAGGGAGGAGGGCAAACCAACTTTTTTAAATCCCAAATTGAAATGGCGTACCCAGGTACCCTTTCCTCCTTTAAGGACGAACTCAGTTATAATGTGGCAAGAATGCTCATTACAGATATGATGTTTGGGGGAAACTTAAAAGATATGCTCCAAAACTCCTTCCTGCTTACTCTTCCAGATTGGTTTATGGAAGGCGCGGCATTGTACGTATCACAGGGATGGGGCCTGGAAATGGATGACCTTATAAGGGATAAGTTGATAAGGGGAAAAATCAAAAGATTAAATACCTTAAAAGGAGACGAAGCAGGAATAGTCGGCCAGTCTATCTGGAATTACATAGCTGAAAAATATGGCAGGATAAATATTTCCAATGTGCTTAATTTAACCCGGATTATAAGAAATGAAGAATCGAGCATTTCAAGTACTTTAGGAATATCATTTAACAGGTTTGTCAATGACTGGCGAAATTATTATATCACCTTAAATGAACCGGTAATTGGAGCTTATGCAGATCCGTCTGCTGACCTGAAAGTAAGGAAAAAGAATAAGAAAGGTTTTAATTATAACAAGGTAAAAATAAATTCTACGGGTGAGTATGTTGCCTATTCGGAAAATTTCAAAGGTAAGTTCAAGGTATATGTCAAACGAATAAACTCAAAGAGACGAAAAGTCGCTTTAAAAGGCGGACACAAGGTAATAAATCAGGCGGTGGATCAGAATCTTCCATTGTTAAGCTGGAAAGACGATAGATACCTGGGAATAATAAGTGTAAAAAAAGGAAAAACCTTCTTCTGGCTTTATGATATAAACCGGGGGAAAAAATCAAAACGAGAAATAAAAATCCTTAACCAGATACTGGACTTTGACTTTTCTGATGATGGTAATACCATCGTGTTGAGTGCAAGCCAGGGAGGGCAAACAGATTTATTCTTCATGAATGTTTCCAATGGAGCCATTCATCAAATCACCAGAGATGTTTTTGACGATATAAACCCTGTTTTCATTCCGGGAACAGAGTCAATCGCCTTTGCTTCAAACAGGATTTCGGATACATTAAGCACCAGTAAAGTTAAACCGCTTAAAACAGATGAGAATTTTAATATTTTCATATATAGTCCCGATACTTCCAAAAGAGTATTAAAAAGAGTATCCAACACAATAAGCAAGGAGATAAAACCTATTGGAATAAACACCAATGAAATCCTCTATTTAAGTGATCAAAAAGGCATTTTTAATATTTATAAATACAGGATAGATCAAAATGTCTTTAACCAGATTTCCAATAATATGCCCAGCATCAGGAATTATGATGTAAATGTAGAAAAAGGAATACTTGCCTATACCACGTATTTCGAGGGCGCTGAGCATTTGTTTATACTGAAAGACTTTAATTTTGATCAGAATAATTTCACCAGGCCTACCCCCAGACAGGAGATAATGCAAGCAAGGGCACTATCTGAGAAAAGATTGGCCAAACAAGAGGCTCAACAGGAAATCATCAAAAAAGATACCTTACCCGCGATTGAGTATATTAAACCTGATTCCTTGGACTTAATTTCCTTAGATTCGCTTGTGTTTCAAGGAGAAATGATTTCCCCGAACAACAGCGCGGATCCAAAACAGGATTCATTAGATAATACGGTTGCCCAAGCCCAACAACCAGACCCGGAATCGCCTGTCACAGATGAAATAGATACTGATGATTATCAGTTTGAATCTTCACCTAAAAAACCTGTAAAATCAGATACGGTTCGCCGGTCAATTTTGAGGACGTATGCAGCAAAAAAACCAAAAATAGTAAAGATTCAAGGGCCGTTCCCTTACCAGAACAGATTCAGCGCAGATAATGTAGTTTCTACATTTCAAGTGGATCCTTTAAGAGGGTGGGGAATACAACTGGAAATGGCAATGAATGACATGCTCGAGAATCATTTATTCCATGGAGGCGTGCTTATGTTTCTGGATTTGAGGAGCAGCAATTTTTTTGCAGAATATAAATTCCTCAAATATCGGGTAGACTTTGATTTAAGAGTAGATCGGAAATCTTATTTCTTTATTAGAGATAGTGAAATCACACAACAAAAATACTCCTTGAATAAGATTGAGCTAGGAATGTCTTACCCGTTCAGTCTCACCTCTCGTTTCAGTGTTCATCCGTTTTTTGCACATACCCGCTACAATGCAATTGATGCTATTAGTATTCAGGGAGCTTCGGTACCTCCTGGCGAAAAGACCTTCAATTCGACCAATTATGGCGGATTCAGGGCAGAGTTCGTCTTTGACAACTCTTTGATCGGAGGACTCAATATAATTGAAGGCACCAGAATAAAAGCAGGCTTTGAAAATTATACCGGCATCTATAATGAAAAAGGTGAAGAGCGTGGATTCAATAATTTTCATATCGACATCAGAAGATATCAAAAGATCCACAAAGAAATTGTGCTGGCCGCAAGGGTATTCTACGGTAATTTCTTTGGTAAGGAAAAACAAGATTACATTTTAGGCGGGATGATCAATTCTGTTTTTGAAAGAACACCAAAAGATGAGCCCCTTAATTATTATCAAAGAAAGGAAAATTATAGTGCATTATTCTCTGAATTTGTAACACCGCTGAGGGGTTTTAACTTTAACACCATGCATGGCAGCCAGGTATTGTCTGCAAATGTGGAGCTAAGATTTCCTGTGGTAACTTACTTCTATAACGGACCGATTTCTTCTAACTTCTTCAGAAACCTGCAATTAGTAGGATTTTTTGATATTGGAAGTGCATGGGACGGAGAACCGCCTTTCTCCAATGACAATACAATCAATACTGAGACGGTAAAAAACGGTCCGTTTGATATTACGGTCAAAGGATTTTCAAACCCCTGGCTTTCAGGATATGGAGCCGGCTTAAGAACGATGCTGTTCGGTTATTTTGCGAAATTTGATGTAGGCTGGGGAGTAGAAAACTACGTAGTCAAAAAACCAAAACTACATTTGACGGTAGGCCACGATTTTTAATTATTAATGAGTTGATGTGCTGATGTGATAATTAAAACGAACACATCCGCACATCGCTCACATTGGCTTGATTTATAGCTTAAATTTAACAAGCGATGTCTTTTCCTGACATTTATTTCTCATTAACGGATAACGCTTTAAAGCTTTCTCTCCATTATCACATCAACACATCAATAAATTATCACATTATCTAAGCTTCTACCATCTGTAGAATGGATTCAAAAATTTCTTTTCCATCAAGATTGCCTAAAAGGCTATCAGCCGCTCGCTCAGGATGAGGCATAAGGCCGAAAACATTTCCTCTTTTGTTACTAACCCCTGCTATATTGTTCTCACTTCCGTTGCAGTTGGCTTCCTGACAAACATTGCCTTGTTCATCACAATATTTAAAAAGTACCTGGTTGTTTTTATGCAACTCAGCCAAAGTATTCTGATCCGCAAAATACCTTCCTTCTGCATGTGCAACAGGAATTTTATAAGCTCTGTTATAATCCAAACCAGAGGTAACAATGGAGTTTGAAGCGTAAGGTTTAATGAAAGTATTTTTGCAAATAAACTTCTGTTCTATGTTTCTCAATAATGCCCCGGGAACTAACCCTGCCTCGGCCAAAACCTGAAAACCATTACATATTCCCATCAAATATCCTCCTTTCTCAGCATGATTTACCACACTATCCATAATTGGAGAAAATCTTGCGATCGCGCCGGATCTTAGATAATCCCCGTATGAAAATCCTCCGGGAAGAATAATAAAATCGCAATTGTGCAAACTTTGATCTTTATGCCACAGTTTTACAACGTCCTGATTTAAAATATTTTTCAATACATAAACCACATCTTCATCACAATTTGAACCGGGAAATACTACAACTCCAAATTTCATCTGTATATAATTTGTTTTTTTAATTACCTTATTAGAATGACGAGTTAAATCAATTCAATCTTTAAAATTTAGTATTCAACACTCTACTAGTAATCCTCTTTTAAATTAAAAGTTATAAATAATATGCAAAGATAATCTTGTTGTATAACATAGTTATTATAATTGGGATTAATTTTAAACTTTCACCTAAAAGCAGAAAATACAATGATCAAATCAATGACCGGCTTTGGCAAGGCTGTACTCGAAAATGAAAACAGTTCCATTGTAGTGGAGGTAAAGTCCCTTAATTCTAAGTTTCTTGACGCCAGTATAAGACTTCCAAAACAATTTTCCGACAAAGAAATTGAGGTAAGAACCCTCTTAAACAATGTTCTTCAAAGAGGAAAGGTCAATTTAAGCATTGACTATGTAAAAAAAGGAGAAGTTACCTCAAAAGTGACCATTAATCAGGAATTAATAAAAAAATATTATCAGGAACTATTACTTGTGGCCCAGGAAATAGGCACTTCTTCAAATGATCTTTTCAGAATGGCGCTTCAAATGCCTGATGCTATTATCACTAAAGGAGAAGAGTCAAATCCTGAAGAATGGACAGCTCTATATAAAACCATAAATGAAGCGCTACAAGCATGTGAAAAATTCAGAATAGAAGAAGGCAGAGGATTATCGATAGCAATAATTCAAAATATTGAAAAAATAAAGGAATGTTTGCTAATGGTCGAACAACAGGATCCTCAAAGGATCATAAACTTGAAATCACGCCTTCGCAACCAGTTGAAAGAACTGATAGAATCAGGGCAGCATGACGAAAACAGGTTTGAACAAGAACTGATTTATTATATTGAAAAATTGGATATAAATGAGGAAAAAGTAAGGCTGAATTCTCACCTCAACTACTTTTTAGAAACCCTTACTGAGCCCGGAGCACAAGGAAAAAAACTTGGATTCATAACGCAGGAAATAGGAAGAGAAATTAATACCATTGGTAGTAAGGCCAACGACGCCGAAATCCAAAAAAATGTGGTAGTGATGAAAGAGGAACTGGAAAAAATAAAAGAACAAATTAATAATTTACTATAGTTATTCTAAGTTATTCACAAAGCAGCAACGAAGTCTATTATAAGTTTATACAGTTCGGTATATTTAGTAAGCGGTAAGTCTGAGGCTTTATCATTAACGTCATGGTAAGCCTTTGTACCACCCATTGTATAAATAAAGAAGGATTTAACGCCTTTTACATGAAAAAAATAATGGTCTGAATTGGCTGCCTCTCCCCTCTTTTTTATTGTTGAAAAATACTGGTTTTCGGAATTAAGTCTATTCAAAGTATTAAATTCCCTTTCGTGCAAAATGGCATTTACTACAGCAATACCGTCATCGCCTGTTCCTACCAGATCGAGATT
>DASPJL010000051.1:0-2404 GCA_035628645.1 Cytophagales bacterium
ACTTTTATTGGTAATATCAGAAACCTTGAAATTAATTGGAAATCGTACGCGTTCATTTTCCATAAAAAAAGTATTCTGGATTTAATCACAGTTCAACATAGGTTCTTATTTATGGCTACAATCAGGTGTCGTTAACGGGCGCTTGTAATACTATTTTAGATATCATGTTGATATTCTCGAGAAGGGCGGCATGTCCGACCGTTAGGTTTCGGGCGTCGCGGCATTTGGCTGTATTATGTTATCAAGTTTTTTTCCTATTTTTTTTAATTGATCCCATAGGTCTGTATTCATGAAATCATCCATTGTCATTTGTTCGACAATTTCAAAATTTTTGGCCTTTATTGATTTGCTTTTTTTCTTGAAACCGATTTGTTCATCAACATTTTTGTGAAAATCTAAGGCGTCAATGTTAATTGATGAATCAGCAAAAACCTTTTTGATAGCATTTATTGAAAAGTAGTTTTCGATAGCATATCGCTCTAACTTGAAACAAGTTATATTGTGTGCCTTACAATTTTGAATGAACTTTTTTCGGACAGCAAGACTCCCGGGATCGCTATCAATTATTGCAAATACATTAGGTCTTTCGGTGAAAAAGCTTAAGTCCAAGTCAGCCATGATGTCACCACCTAAAGGCCAAAATTTTATTTGGTATTTCTCATAGATACCCTGCCATTTTAAAACTTGGATCATAATTGGAATATCCTTGGGGCCTTCAACTAGTATGATTGCATCGGAGGTTAGATTTTCAGTAAGCGAGTATCCAAGGGAATTTGTCATTTTTGATAGTGACGTCTCGTCGGATATTTTCACTTCTTTGTCAAACCAACAATAGAAAATTCTATCGGCATTGTTTGTATCAAGGAATATATTGGAGTGAGTACTCAATAAAAATTGTTTATGTTTTTCTCCACGTAAGAAATTGACAAGTTTTTTCTGAAAATCGGCATGTAAGTGACTTTCAGGTTCCTCTATTAGGTAAAAATTATTTTCAGTAACCAAGACGATTGTAATGATAAGAAGTAAATCACGTAAGCCTAAGCCGCAATCATCCGCATTTCTCCATTCGTTGCCAATTTTAAATATTAGTCGAAGATGATTGTTTCCTTTGTCGGGAATCACGTTGAAAAAATACCCGGTAATATTCTTGAATGTCGAAGAAATTTTTTGATACGTAATGAAGTCTTTGGACTGTGCATATTGATTTTTTAGGTAAAATAAGCAGTTCACACAACCCGCTCCATCTGATTGTAGTGACTCTGTCAGGTCAATTTCAGTAATGCTTTTCAGTTTTCGTTTCGGTGGAATTAAAACCGGATTGTACTTAGGCGTATGATTTTTGAAGAATGAAGTGAGGTTTGATTGTAGGTTGTAGGGGTTGTTGTTATATCTGTGTAGGTAACCGTCTTCGTTATATGACTTGTTGAGGTCGCGCAAGTGATTTTCAAGGTTACTTGCATACCATATTGGATTTGTGGTAGTCTGCTCATTCGCAAAATTTGTAATCCACCTTAAGCCTTGTGATTGTGCTGGTTCGCTATAATGACTAATTGTACTGGAAAATTGGTTAATAAGCTGCTCACGAGTAATTTCTATACCGACATTATAAGAGCGTTCCGCTACCGCCGCTTCTAGAACAGTTGATTTGCCACTACTGTTTTTTCCGCAGATCACATTCATTTGACCGAGATTTGTAAGATAAAGCGTAGCAAGGCCTTTGTAGTTAAACAGTTTGATATTCTTTATCATATGCAGTAGCTTTTATTGCATATTACTTAAAAAATCGATAACCAGTGCATAAAACAAGAGTCTTAGCTTACCCTTCGTCAATTTTTCTTTGGTTGTGTTGTTGCCAATCAAATTAATCTTGATTGTTTCGTTCAGCTGATTTTGCCCAATTATCCGCGGCAGCAATAAACTTATTTTTATTTTGTTTCAACGAGTCAGATAAAATAAAGCCACTGTCATGTCTATACAATTCTGCAACTTGACTTAAAAAGATTGGAAGCTCTTTGCAAAGGTTCATCATTTCTTTATTTGTTTGTGCATACAGGCCGTCAGTATTTTTATATAGTTCATAATATAAGGAGTAGAAATTTCTGCCTTCAAATTCTTTATATGCACTCGAATATTGAAAGAAAAAAGGTCCGCTATCATAGTCATCATAATACACACGGCGCGTACTACTATCCTTGATATTTTGGAAAGCCAGCCAACGGGACAACAGCTCGATTTCGATTTTCCTGTTTAATGCCTGTCGTTCAGTAGACTCTCTATATTTTTGATAAGCAAGAGTAGCTAAACCGATCACAATGCTTGACAGGAAAAATATACCGAAAGCACTATTTAAGAAATTCCATGACTTTGCGCGAAAACCAGCTTCACGCTTTTTTTTATAATCGTC
>DASPJL010000052.1:0-12556 GCA_035628645.1 Cytophagales bacterium
TTTTTTTATTTCATTTGTGCCTGGCATTCATAAACAATTGTTTTATAAGATGTTTTTTTGTATTTCTGAAAGGCTAATTTTTTAAAGTTTTACTCGTTTGGCACATCAAAAATTAAAGGCAAATATTTTTATCCTGTTGCTGTTTTTCTTTTTTCAGCTCCCAATGGTGCTGGCCCAAGAGAACTGTTGCAATGAGGAAGCTTGTAAAACAAATGCTAAGGAGTTGTCCGAAGAGGTGTCTGCTTCGTTCGCCCTATTGGGAAATGATCCGAATAATTTTGAGTTGAGGGAAAAAATACTGGACAGTTTCAAAGTTTCCGACCACAATCAATATGCTGAATTTGTCCGATTAGTAAAAAAGGTAGAGAAGTTTAATCAGGAAAATCCTTTTGGACTGAACTGCATTAACGGATTCATTGATAATGAAGATGTGCTTGACTGGCTCACCCACTTTTTTCTGAAATATGAAAATGTCAAAGGATTGTCTCCTGAATTCTGTAAAGGCTTTGGACTTCATTTCGATTTGAATACGGGAGTAGCCGATCTTTTTAATAACACGGAATCTTTTTCCTCTTCCACAAGATTGCTCCTTTCTTATACTATTTCTAAAAATAATTGCGGAGGAAAGGTCAGACTGATGCTAGGCCCTTCGGTATATTACCAGGATCAAAAATTACTTTTTTTAATAAATCCCAGAGCTGAATTCCGTTTGAGGGATATAGGTACGGACCTCATCAGCATAGGAAATATTAAACTGATAACCCAGGCAAATTTTAATAGCAGCAAGCTGATTACCGGGCTGGGAGTGGGTGCGGAATTATACAATTTCGGTGCTCAACTTTTGGGAGAATATCAGACGGGTAAGCAGAATTATAGTATTCAGACAGGCATTTTTTACAGGTTTAAATTATAAGATTATGAGGAGAGCTTTAATAACAAGCGGAGGTGGAGCCAAGGGCGCTTTTACGGTAGGTGCCTTAAAACATTTAGCTAAAGTAGGTATTGATACTTTTGATATAGTAAGCGGAACGAGCACGGGATCATTAATAGCTTCCATGGCTGCTATAGGAGAAATAGATTTATTGGAGCAAGTCTATTCTACAGTTACCAATCAGGACATTCTGCTCCAACAAAATATTGTTCAGAATCTTACCAACAATAAACCCTTCATTTTTGATACCGAACCACTGCGAGAATTGATTGTAAAACACATCACCGATTCAGTTTTTCAAAAGATTGTTCAGTCCAATACCACCCTTTGTTTGTCAGGAATAAGTTTGCAGAATGGCGCATTAACTGTTTTTTCCACCAAGGATCTTCCTCCAACTGCTGATTATAATACAATCAAAATCAATACAAAGAAAGAGCTGGTTGATGCTATGGTGGCAAGCAGCAGCCAGGCCGGTTTTTTGCCGCCCGTCAATATCAATGGAGAGCAGTTTGTAGATGGGGGCAACCGGGAAGTGATCCCGACAAGGATAGCGGTGAATCTTCTGCCTGATGAAATTTTTGTAATCAGCAATAATCCTAACCGGATATTTCCTACGACAGAAAATTATACAAACATCCTAAAGGTATTGATGCGTGCCATAGCTATTTTTATACAGGAGGTAAGAGAAAATGATATGGCCGTTTTAAGGTTATATGCAGCCAAAAGCGGAGCGAAAGTAACAATAATTGAACCGGAAGAAGACCTGGATCCTGAATATCCTACAGGATTGAGATTTAACCAACTGGCAATGACCAACTGGATTAAAAAAGGAGAACTCAGGGCAAAGAAAATCTTGGATCAGGGCGGAATAGTGTAGCGGCGTTGTCTGCAATTATTGACACAAGCAAAAAAGCTGATTTTACAAATGTCCGTTTTCCTTACCTGGCTTATTTTGTTTCCATATATTTTAATACTTTTGATGGTACCCTTGCCATATGATAAAAAAGCTCAAAAGCGAAAAAGACATTTTCGAGGATTCTTCTTTTGAAGGACCTGAGGGGGAAAAGCTGTGCTGGAATAAATTTAGGAAAGGGGACAAAAATGCTTATCTATATATTTACAACAAGTATTCCAATTTACTTTTTCGCTATGGCCGGAAAATAATTCAGGATCGTGAGGTCGTAAAAGATGCCATTCACGATTTGTTTGTGGAACTCTGGAAGAGCAAGCATAATTTGGGTGAAGCCGCTTCAATTAAGAATTATTTATTGAAGTCACTAAGACGGAAACTGATCAGGACGCTTAAAAAAAATATTGTAATCACTGGTGAAGATGGATTAGATGATTATAAAAAGGAATTTGTTCTTTCCAGGGAAAATGATATTATACTTTCGGAAATGTCAGATGAGCAGAAAGAAAGACTGACTTTAGCCCTTAATAAACTTACTCCCCGCCAAAAGGAAATTGTGTTTTTATTGTTTTATGATGATTGTCCTCCGAAGGAAATTGCCTCTATCATGTCCCTGCGAATAAGAACAGTGTATAATACAATTCATAATGCTATTCAAGTACTGAAGAAACACTTTACGATTTTAGCTACAATTTTCATGTTTCTTTAAATAATTTAAATCAATAAATCTATAGAGCTCTTTTACTTAAAAATGCTGCCTTGCACTCCTTTTTCAAGGAGGGATGTCGGTACGACAGGGTGGTTTTTACTGTCCTGATGAATAAACCTTTATTTAATTAAATTTTTTATAGTGAAAAGCATTAATTATCAACCTTTTAAATTAATCAAAGTGTAAATCTTAAAAAATAATTAAAAATCCTTTGGTAAAAAATATAAGTTACTGCCTAATACCTTTAAAGACCATGTTGAATGCATAATAAGAATAACTATTTTAAGGAATGTACTATAAAGTTCCTGGCCAACGTGTCCGAACCTCGAACCTCGTACCTCAAACCCATTTTCGAATGAACTATTTAAATTATTCTGTTGAAGATTTTGTCCTTGATGAGGATTTTAAGAAGTGGGTAAAAAATCCTACCCAGGCTCAAACCTCTTTTTGGAGTGAATGGATTAAAGCGAATCCCGGAAAATCAGAAATGGTGGAAAGCGCGAGGGTAATTGTCCTTTCCCTGTCCATAGATAAGGACGATCCGTTTCCTGAAGAACTTAAAGAACTTTGGGGACGCATTGAGGAATCTAATACAATTCACGACAGTAAAGAGAATAGCAGAATCTTTAAAATATCTCCTTCTGTTTTCTATAGGATTGCGGCTTCATTTGTTGGTTTTGTAGTTATAAGTGCATTACTGTACTATAGCGTAGGAGGCTTAAATAATTTGAGTCACACCACTCAATACGGTGAAATTTCTGTCGTCAAACTTCCTGATGGATCTGAGGTGACACTTAATGCTAACTCTACTATAAAATTTGACAAACACTGGGATCAATCCGAAACAAGAGAGGTGTGGTTAGAAGGAGAAGCATTTTTCTCAGTTACTCATAAAGAAAACAATCAAAAATTTGTCGTGAATGCTTCGGATGTTGATGTGGAAGTTTTAGGAACGGAGTTTAACGTTAACACGCGCAGGGGGAAAACGATGGTCACTTTAAATTCAGGAAAAGTAAAGCTGGACATTGAAAATAAAAAGGAGGATAACCTGGTAATGAAACCTGGAGAATACATAGAAATAGATGAGGATAAGAAAGTTTCCAAAAAGCATGTGAATGCAGAACGATATAGTTCCTGGATGAAGAACAAGTTGTATTTCAGTAATTCTTCACTAACCGAAATAGCAGCAGTCCTTGAGGATAACTATGGATTTGACGTGCATTTTAAAGAGTCTTCTTTAGAGAAATTAACGTTTACAGGAGTAGCAAAAACCACGAATATTGACGGGTTTCTCCTTGTACTTGAAAAAACATTTGATATAAAAATAACTCGTGATGAAAATAAAATAGTAATTGAAAAATAAATAAAAAATCCTGGTAACACACTTTGCGCCACAAAATGGTACCAGGAAAATTTCAAACGTAAAACAAAAATTAAAATTAATTAATTTATGCGAAAATCTATACGATGCATAAAGTTATTGTTATTCCTTATAATAATAACCTACCCTAAATCAGAAGCGGTATCACAAGTTTTTGCTTCATTAAAGGATCCAATACAGGAAAATCCTTCCAGTGGAAAAGAAACAGATATCCGGCCTTTAAAAGATGCTTTGACAAACCTTGAAAAGGAATACAAAGTTGTTTTTAACTACAATTCAAAAATTATTGAAGGTAAACTTGTGAACATAAAAAATGTTTCGGCTGCTGAAAAAACACTTAAGGGCAAGCTGCAATCTCTATTGGAACCTTTGGACCTGACTTATGAAAAAGTAGAAGAAGGGTCTTATGTGATATATAGTGAACGTGAGCTGGATAAGGTTAAAAAGAAATCTTATAATTTTTTAAATGATCATTCGGAAAAAGATACAAGGGCAAGCGCTGATGCAGAGTATTCTATGTCCTTTCAACCTCTGCAAACTAGCAAAAATTCCTTTGATCTAATGGTAAAAGGAAAGGTTCAGGATAACGAAACGGGGGAAGGTTTGCCCGGAGTTAGTGTAGTTTTAAAAGGAACGACTATTGGCTCCGTTACGGATGTAAATGGTGAATATAGTTTAAATGTACCTGATGAAAAAGGTGTTCTTGTATTTTCTTTTATAGGATATACTTCAGAAGAAGTTCCTGTAAATAATAATACCGTAATAAATGTTTCATTGCTTCCCAGCTTACAATCATTAAGTGAAATAGTTGTGGTAGGTTATGGAAGCCAGAAGAAAAAGGACCTTACCGGTTCTGTTGCAACAGTAAATGCGGATGAAATTAAGTCACTGCCCGTGGCAAGCGTGAGTGAAGCTATGCAAGGTCGTGCTGCCGGGGTTCAGGTGGTAGCGTCAGGTGTGCCGGGAGCAGATGCAATTTTCAGGATCAGAGGAACATCAACCATGAACAATAATGATCCGCTTTTGGTGATTGACGGAGTTCCCGTAGGATCAGGATTAAATACATTAAATCCTGATGATATTGAGTCACTTCAAGTATTGAAAGATGCCTCTGCCGCGGCGATTTACGGGTCAAGAGCTGCAAACGGAGTGGTAATTGTAACTACAAAAAGAGGAAAAGGGGCACATAATAAATTAGATTTTAACTTTTACACGGCCGGGCAACAAGCTACAAATGTTGTTGAAATGTTAAATGCCTCTCAATTTGCCACTTTACACAATGAAATGATGACCAATAATGGCCAGCCAACAAATCCTGCTTATGGCGATCCTGCCTCTTTAGGCAAAGGGACAGACTGGCTTGATGGTTTATTGAGGTATGGACGTATGCAGAACTATTCCCTTTCTTATGCGGGAAGCAGTGATAATTCCAATTATTATGTTTCCGGAAATATTTTAAATCAGGATGGAATTGTAATTAACACGGGATATAAAAGATATACCATTCAATTCAACTCTGACCATAAGCTTTTTGACAGACTAAAATTTGGGAATAACCTGACTTTAAATCATGATGTTAAGAAAAGCGGTGCTTATAACATCAGGAATGCTATGGCTGCCTTGCCCGGACAAGCAGTATTTAATCCGGATGGTACTTACTCGGGGCCGACCGGACAAGCAAATTGGTATGGAGATATAACCAATCCGATTGGTCAGGCCAGGTTAATTGAAAATTCCACTTTGGGATATAATGTAATAGGTTCCGTGTATGGTGAATTAGAAATACTTAAAAACCTTCGCTTCAGGTCAAATGTCGGTCTTCAGGCTAATTTTTGGGACAGAAGAACCTGGTCTCCAAAGTATGACTGGAAGCCTATTCCCAATCCCAATTCTTTTTTATTCAGGGAATTTAATAAGGCCCTTACCTGGTTATGGGACAATACTTTAACCTACGAAAAATATTTTGGAGATCACCATTTGACAGTTTTGGCAGGTACAAGTGCCCAAAGCAATCGCTACGATGTGATGAGTGGTTCCAAGATTAATTTTGCGAGTGATGTTACTCAGGAATTGAACAATGGAAATGAGCAGCCAAGTGTAAGCGGAACAGCTTCGGAATGGGCTTTGATGTCTTATATTGGCCGTTTAAACTATTCTTTTAAAGATAAATATTTATTAACCGCCACTGTAAGACGTGACGGTTCTTCCAGATTTGGCGCTGAGAACAGGTACGGTACTTTTCCCTCTGCTTCTGTAGCCTGGCGTATTTCAGAGGAGAATTTCTTTAAAGGACTTGATTTTGTAAATGACCTGAAGATCAGGGGAGGGTACGGTTTGACCGGTAATCAGGAAATAGGCAACTATACTTTTGCTGCCACTTTGCAAACCATGCAGTACAATTTTAACAACCAAATTGTATCGGGAGTGATACCTAGAAATATGCCTAACCCAAATGTACAATGGGAGGCTGTAGAACAAACCAATATCGGTTTTGATGCCACGCTTTTTAAAGAACGTGTTAACATCACTCTGGATGGTTATGTTAAAAATACAACCGAAATGCTGGTCAGAATGGCCGTTCCAATATCTACAGGATATTCTGACATTACTGGAGACAGACCTTATATAAATGCAGGAAAAATGCAGAACAGGGGAGTAGAGCTTACTGTTTCAACCGATAACCTTACCGGTCCATTAAAGTGGAATACAAACTTCAATGTATCCTACAATCAAAACAAACTGGTGAAACTGAATGATACCATACCAATGCCTTCAAATGAAATAGGTTTGAATCAATGGCTAAGTCTAAATCAATCAGGACAACCTGTTGGTGCATTCTATGGGTTTATCACAGATGGGGTTTTCCAGAATGAAGGGGAAGTGGACCGTCATGCTACACAAATAGCAGGCGCTGATCCTAATAACAGGACATCTGCAGGAGATATTCGCTTTAAAGACCTCAATGATGATGGAAAGATTGATGATGAGGACAGAACATTTATCGGAAATCCTAACCCTAAATTTATATTTGCTATGAACAATACCTTTGCTTATAAGGGTATAGATTTAAGCATTTTTCTTCAGGGAGTTTCGGGAAATGATATTTTTAATGCCAATAGAATTTGGCAGGAGGGAATGGCTGTAGCCCAAAATCAAACAACTGCTACTTTGGACAGGTGGCAGGGCGAGGGTACAAGTACGTCAATGCCAAGAGCGGTTTACAATGACCCGAATAAGAATACCCGTGTTTCTGATCGTTTTATTGAAGACGGATCTTATTTCCGGATAAAAAACATTTCTATTGGTTATACCATTCCTCAGGAAATTTCAAAGCGCTTTAAGGTATCTTCTTTAAGGATCTATGCATCCGGTCAGAACTTATACACTTTTACCAGCTATACCGGTTTTGATCCAGAGGTTGGTGTAAGTGGAATTGACAACAGTGTTTATCCTGTAACCCGAACCTACAGCGTAGGTATGAATTTAAGTTTCTAATTTTCTAAAAGACCCTTTTATGAAATTCAAAAAATATATTTCGGCATTGTTTTTTACAACCATCTTTTTTGGTTGTGGAGACGACTTTTTAAATAAAACTCCGCTTGATTCTGTTAACACAGAGAATTTCTATAAAACAGAAGCAGATGCAGTTGCAGCTATCAATGGCGCTTATCAGCCACTTCAATGGCCAAAACTTTACAACATGCGGATATGGAACACAGATATTTGGGCAGGAAATAGTTTGGTTGGCGCAGGAGGCGGTACCGATGGCATTGAAACCCAGGATATTTCAAACTTTGTAACAACCACCGATAATGCAGCCGCTCTGGATATTTGGCGTGGTCCGGCTCCAGGAATTTTAAGGTGTAATACTGTTTTGGAGAAAGTTCCTGCAATTGATATGGAAGAAGGGACGAAAAACAGGATCCTTGGAGAAGCCAGGTTTTTGAGAGGTCTTTATTATTTTACTTTGGTGCGTCTTTTTGGAGATGTTCCTTTGATCACTGTTTCTCAAAAGCCCGGTGACGATCTAAGACCTGCCCGTACTCCTAAAGCAGAAGTTTATCAGCAAATAATTGCAGATTTGACGGAAGCTATGGAATTATTGCCACCACGCGAAGAGTATTCAGGATCGGACATTGGAAGAGCATCTAAAGGAGCGGCAGCAGGGTTATTGGCTAAAGTATATTTGACTTTGGGAGAGTGGCAAAAAACTGTTGATTTGTGCGAACAGGTAAAGGCATTAGGCTATCAATTGAATCCTGAATACAAGCAAAATTTTGATCCTGCTACTGAAAATTCACAGGAGTCATTATTTGAAGTTCAATATATAGGCAAAACAGCTGGAGTAGATTTTTGGTCCAATGAAAATCAATCTTCCTGGACAAGCACTTTTATGGGCCCTCGTAATTCAAATATGGCTGAAGGTGGATATGGATGGAATCAACCCACGCAGGAATTTGTAGATGCCTATGAAGCGGGAGATTTGCGTAAAGATGTAACCGTTTTTTACGAAGGAAGTCCTCAGTTTGACGGGCAAGATTATAAAGCATCTTATTCAACTACTGGCTATAACGTCCGTAAATTTATTGTTTCAAGGTCTGTTGCTACCACTTTTGATAATAATCCGTCGAACTTTCCTGTGTTGAGATATGCGGATGTCCTGCTTATGAAAGCTGAGGCGCTCAATGAACTTGACAGAACTCCAGAAGCCGAAGCGCCTTTAAATGAAGTTCGTGAAAGAGCAGGTTTAGGTGAGATACATGACCTTTCAAAAAATGATTTCAGGGAAAAAGTACTGCATGAAAGAAGGATGGAGCTTGCTTTTGAGGGGCACCGATGGTTTGATCTTATAAGGGTTGATAATGGAGAATACGGAATCAACTTCCTGCATTCCATAGGAAAGGTAAATGCAACAACCAAACACTTGTTGCTTCCTATTCCTCAACAGGAACGTGCCTCTAATCCTAATCTTTCACAAAATCCGGGGTATTAATTCTAATACTTCCCGGACTTTTAAACATCGATTCGGAAAGTAAAAGGTTGAGCATTTTATGCGATAAATAATGATTTCTGGAAATGTATGGACAAGTGGTTAATTAAGAAAAGCATCTACAAAATCCAAGAAATGAACGATTTAAAGGAAGGAAGCAAAAAGTTCCAGTGAACTTCCTCGAACCTCAAACCTCATACCTCAAAGCATTTGCATATGAATATACTCATCAGATATTCACTGATACTCTTTTTATTCCTGGCGCAGGCATGTCAAAGACCTGATTCGGATGCTCCGCTTCCGGTCGTTCCTAAGCCTTCTTCTGGTAATTTGACCATTTCCACAAATAAGGCAATGTATAGCCCTGACGAAGAGGTGGTTTTTACTTTAAATGAAAGTTTGACGGCTCCTGCTTTTGTAAGATATACATACCTTAACGAAGTGGTAGGAGAAGAGTCTGTTAGTGGAACATCCTGGATATGGAAAGCGCCTGTAACTGATTTTAAAGGCTATATGGCTACTGTTTATCAGGTAGAAGACTATCAGGAAAAAGTTCTCACAACGGTTGGTGTAGATGTTTCTTCGGATTGGTCCAGATTTCCCAGGTATGGTTTTCTCTCAAAATTTTCGGAAATGAGCGAATCAGACATAAATGGAATCATAGAGAACCTGAACCGACATCATATCAATGGGATTCAATTTCAGGACTGGCATTATAAACATCATAAGCCTTGGGCCGGAACTCCTGTATGGAAGGACATTGCAAACAGGGAAAATTATTTGTCCACCGTTAAAGGTTATATAGATGCTGCGCATGATCGTAATATGAAGGCGATTTCTTATAACCTTATTTATGGCGCTTTACAAAATGCAGCACAAGATGGTGTATCAGAGGAATGGTACCTTTATAAGGATAAAAATCATTCCTTAAAAGACAAACATCCGTTACCCAATCCTCCATTTATAAGTGACATTTTTCTGGTCAATCCCGGCAATGCCGCATGGCAGGAGTATTTTATCAATGAGAATAGGAAAATTTATGAAGCGCTTCCTTTTGATGGTTTCCAAATGGATCAATTAGGAAACAGAAACACCAATCATTATACCTATAATGGCACTTTGATAGACCTGCCTGCTACTTATAAACCTTTCATAGAAGTGATGAAAGCAGATAATCCGCAAAAATCCCTGATCATGAATGCGGTAAATCAATATGGACAAGAAGGTATAGCACAAGCGCCTGTTGATTTCCTTTATTCTGAGGTTTGGTCGCCCAATGAAATGTTCAGTGACCTTTCTAAAATCATAATGGATAATGACGATTTCTCAAGCAATACAAAAAAAACTGTTTTGGCAGCTTATATGAATTATAATCTTGCCAACAACAAAGGTTCTTTCAACACCCCTTCAATATTGCTTGCAGATGCGGTAATTTTTGCTTTTGGAGGCGCACATCTTGAATTGGGTGAACATATGTTGGGGAAGGAATATTTTCCAAATAATAACCTGGAAATGAAGGAAGATCTTAAAAAGGCGCTTGTAACCTACTACGATTTCCTGGTGGCTTACCAAAATCTGCTTCGGGATGGCGGTACTTTTAATAATCCTTCTTTGTCAAATATTGGACAAATCCAACTTAACAATTGGCCGCCGCAAAGTGGACAAGTATCAGTAGTGGGGAAAGAAGTTGGAAACAAGCAAGTTATTCATTTATTGAATTTCAGTAGTGCAGCTACTTTTGAGTGGCGTGATACTGGGGGAATTCAGCCTTACCCCCAAGTGGTCAAAGATGTGAAATTAAGTTTTACCAGCAGCAAAACGGTTACAAAACTCTGGTTTGCTTCTCCCGATTTTGATAAAGGGGCGCCTATACAATTGGATTTTACACAATCAGGAGATAAAGTTTCCTTTACGCTTCCTTCCCTACAATATTGGGATATGATTGTTGCAGAATATTAAGGATAAGTCAGCTGGCCTATCCATTTATAAAAATTAGAAAAATGAATTTCAAAACATATTAACCTAATAAACATGAAAAATAAGATACTCTCTGATTTCATAAAGAGGAAACTAAGCATTTATACAAAAGTATTTTTCCTCTTTATTCTATGTGCATTTATTGTAATGTCCTGTAAAGAAGAGGAACCTATGGGGCCAACGAAGGCTAATGTTCAGGTCCTTTCGGCTTCTGCCTCTTCTGTGGTTTTAAATCAAAAGAATGCAAACAGTAATGCCGTCACCTTTAACTGGACGTCAGGAACCAATCATGGCACTCAGGGAGCCATAGATTATACCATCCAATTTGATAAGGCAGGAAATAATTTTGCAGCGCCTTTGGAGGTGAGTCTGGGAAGAGTAGTCTACTCAAATTCATATAAGGTGTCTGATTTTAATAATTTATTGAAGAATGAATTGCAATTGGCGCCTGGAATTTCCTCCCAAATAGAAGTTCGTGTAAAATCCGTAACTGCTGAGCCATCCATTGAGCCGGATTACTCCAATGTGGTGATATTAGAAGCTACTCCGTATGCTCCTGTTTCTTCAACCTTGTTCCTGGTAGGAAGCGCCACTGCCAATGGATGGGATGCCGGTCAGGCAACAGCATTGAATGAAAACGCCGAGCAACCCGGAACTTTTACCTATCAGGGAACTTTCACTGCAGGAGAATTTAAGTTTATAACAACGCTGGGAGAATTTCTTCCTTCTTACAATAAGGGAGAGGATAATAATCACATTATTTTACGCACAGAGGATAGCCAACCGGATGATAAATTTATCATTGATCAGGCAGGAGTTTATTCGGTAAAAGTTAACCTGCTGGATCTTTCCTTTGAGATAGAAAAAATGGATGCTTCCCCTTATTCGGAGCTTTGGATCGTGGGAGATGCTACGCCTAATGGTTGGAACATCGATAACCCGAATGTAATGAAACAAAGTTCAAATGATCCATTCATTTTTACTTACCAGGAAATTTTGAAAGCCGGTGAGTTTAAGATTGCCACTGCCGAGAGTTGGGATGCTCCTTTTTACCGGCCTGTAATGAACAACCCTGAAATTACTGCTACTGAAGTCCAGCTTTCTGCCGGAGATCCTGATAACAAATGGAGGATTGCAACGGAAGGTCCATATAAAATCACATTAAATCTCCGTGATCTTACCATTTCAATAGCGCCTTTTACTCCCTATACTGAGCTTTGGATAGTAGGTGATGCAACGCCAAATGGCTGGAACATAGATGATCCAAGTCCTATGGTAGCTGATCCTTCAGATCCTTATGTCTTTTCATATACAGGCGCATTAACTGCCGGGGAATTTAAGATTGCAACTGCTAAAACTTGGGATGATCCTTTTTACAGACCAACCACCAATGCTCCGGAACTAACCAATACGGAAGTTCAGTTGTCGGCAGGTGAACCGGACAATAAATGGAAGCTTTCAACACCGGGAAATTATAAAGTAACCGTTAATCAGTTATACCATACAATTTCCATAGAACAACTGTAGTACAAAATAGAGAGAAGCCTGTCAATTAGTAATTGGCAGGCTCCTTTATCAATTTAAAAGAAAATACCACTCCGTCCTGCGAACACCCCTCCTTAAAGAAAGGAGGGGAAGGATAGTGGGAAAGGGAGTTA
>DASPJL010000053.1:0-21556 GCA_035628645.1 Cytophagales bacterium
ATGAACTTCCACTGCTTCTTCCTCCTCTACCCATAGTATTCATAAGCAAAAGCGTAGTGAGCCACCCCATTCCGCCGCTTCCAAAATGAGATTGACGAACTCGCTTTCCTCTGCTGATCATTGGAAGGATCACAAAGAAGAAAATAAAAGCCAATACTATAAAAGGCGCTATAGAGATTCCTTTCTGATTTTTACTTATGGGTTCGCCTTTAAACTCCCCCGCTGCTAAATTAAAAATTGCGCTTGTTGTCTGATCAAATGCCTGATAATATTGACCGGATTTCAGGTTGGGTCTCAAAAACTCATCCCGGATTCGCGCGACATAAGCATCAGGAAGAGCGCCTTCTAGACCGTATCCGGTAGCAATAAATTGCTTTCTGTCGTCGAGGCTCACCAGTATGAGTACACCGTTGTCCTTTCCTTTTTGTCCTATACCCCATTGCTGGGCAAGGCGAATTGCATAATCGGAGACATCGTATTGGCCAATAGAGTTTAGCGTGACAATAGCAATCTGTGTGCTGGTGGTGTCCTCATATCCCAAAAGCTTTAGCTGCAATGCGTTTTCTTCAGAAGCAGAAAGCATTTCAGCCATATCATTCACCAATTTAGGAGGATTGGGCCTTGGAGGAAAATCCTGCGCCAGTACGGGAAAAGTAAAAAACAGTAGTAATATAATATAGTTAATCTTCATGCTTTAATTTTTACCAAATGAAATTTCATCCGAAAGTTCATTCTTATCACCGGCTTTATAAGGAAAGTGCTTTTTAAGCTGCTGGCCTGCCAAATATATACCCTCACATATTCCATCAGCAAACGATCCCTCTTTAAACTTTGCTCTCATCTTTTCCTTAATACTATCCCAAAAATCAGGAGGAACGACGGCGTTTATTCCTGCATCACCTAAAATTGCAAACTTGTGATCTTCCATTGCTACGTAAAACAGAACACCATTACGAAGTTTTGTTTTGTTCATTTTAAGTATTGCAAATATCTCCGCTGCCCGGTCCAAAACATTAATTGCACACTGATTTTCTATATGGATTTGAATCTCTCCCGAAGTATTTTTTTCTGCTTCTACAATGGAGGATACTATTGCCTTTTTTTCTTCTTGTGTAAATAGTGCTGAAGCCATGTTTTAGAATTGAACAGTTGGAGCTTTATCAGCACCCTCTGCTGCTGCAAAAGTGCCTTTTTGACTGAACTCAGCGCCTAAAAATAACCGTTGAGGAAATGACCTGACATAAGTATTGTAATCTTGCACTGCAAGGTTGAAACTTCTTCGCTCGGTAGAGATTCTATTTTCCGTTCCTTCAAGTTGAGCTTGCAAGTCTCTGAAATTTTGATTTGCTTTTAGATCGGGATATTTTTCAACTACAACCAATAAACGAGACAATGCAGAACTCAATCCTGCCTGAGCTTTTTCAAACTGTTGAATATTTTCAGGAGTAAGATTGGCGGGATCCACGTTTACGCTGGTTGCCTTTGACCTTGCTTGTATTACCTGCGTTAATGTTTCTCTTTCATGGCTTGCCGATCCTTTTACAGTGTTAACGAGGTTGGGAATTAAATCAGCCCTTCTTTGATATTGATTTTCTACTTGTCCCCAGGAAGCTTTTACGTTTTCTTCTTTGGCAATTGCGCCATTATACATTCCTGCATACACTTTATAGATTATGAAGGCGACGACTAAAAAAATTCCTATACCTATTAATAGTTTTTTCATATTTTATTTATTTGTTTTCAAATAACGATTAAAAAATAACATAATTCAAACAATTTATTAAGACGTTTAAAAAGCCAAAATCTGATATTAACTGTGAAAATTGTCAAAGAAAATCAATCTCCACCGGATTTTAGCTTTTCTGCATTGTCTGCCAGTCTTAATTGGCTGATAAATTCTCCTATTTCGCCATCCACTACGACAGGAAGATTATAAACTGTCAATCCTATTCTATGATCGGTAACCCTTCCTTGAGGATAATTGTAAGTCCTTATTTTATCAGACCTGTCTCCACTTCCAACCATTGATTTCCTTTGTGCGCCTATTTCGTCATTGTGCTTTTGAAGCTCAATTTCATACAATCTGGACCTCATAACTTTAAGGGCCTTTTCATAATTTTTTATCTGAGATTTTTCATCCTGGCAAGAAACGATCATCCCTGTTGGGAGATGGGTTAGCCGAACAGCGGAATAGGTAGTGTTGACAGATTGTCCACCTGGACCAGAAGCACAACAGGTATCTTTACGGATATCATTCATATTTAACTCTACTTCTATCTCCTCTGCTTCAGGTAATACAGCAACCGTAGCGGCTGAAGTGTGGACTCTTCCCTGCGTTTCTGTGCTAGGAACCCTTTGAACCCTATGAACGCCTGATTCATATTTTAACATTCCATAGACATCTTCTCCGGTGATATTAGCAATAATTTCTTTGTAACCGCCAGAAGTGCCTTCGGTGTAATCTACCAAATCCATTCTCAAGCCCTGCTTTTCACAAAATCTCTGATACATCCTGAATAAATCCCCCGCAAACAATGCAGCTTCGTCTCCGCCCGTACCAGCCCTTATTTCCATAATAACATTTTTACTGTCATTAGGATCTTTAGGAATAAGCATTTCTCTGATCTCCTCTTCCATAGCCTCCTTTTTAGGAACAAGTTCTTCTAATTCTATCTTGGCCATTTCTCTAAACTCCGGGTCCTTTTCTACTTCCAGGATTTTTTTTGAGCTGTCTATATTTCCGATAATGATCCGATACTCCTTATACTTATTTACTATCTTCTCAAGATCTTTATATTCCTTACTTAGCTTGCTGAAATTTTTCATATCAGCCATAGCATCGGGCTGGACAAGCTTTTCTCCTACCTGTTCAAACCGGTGTCTTATTGCCTCAAGTTTATCAATCATAAAATTTTAAATTGGCTATAAAGTTAATCAAGCTTAATTAATTCTCTATAAATTAGCTTTTTTATATTTTTATTACTTTACCTATATTTTTTTTTGTTTAAATAATATTTTTCAAATAAATGTTCTCTATTTTTGTACTTATTGTATAATATATTTACTTATTCTGACAAAAGAGACAACTTATCATTCTAAACAAAAAAGATTATGAAATGGACTAAAATAAGCGCACTATTCCTTTTAATGGCATTAGTTTCAGCGCCTGGTATTATAAAAGCGCAACAGTACCAATATCATAAGATTTACATTTATAATTTCACAAAATACATCCAATGGCCAGCCAATAAACAATCAGGAGATTTTGTAATCGGTGTGTATGGTAAATCTCAGATGCAGAATGAGCTTAACGAAATGGCCGCGACCCGTTCTGTAGGAGGGCAAAAGATAATAGTTAAAGAGATAAATGCTCCTTCAGATGCATTAGGATGCCATGTTCTTTTTATTCCTCAGGGAAAAAGTGAGGTTTTGGATGATGTACAAAGTAAGCTGGCAGGAAGCGCCACACTTGTTATTACCGAGAAACCAGGCATGGCCAAACAAGGGAGTGCAATAAACTTTGTAATAATAGGTGGAAAACTTAAATATGAACTAAATAAAGCTTCGATTGATAAGGCAGGATTAAAGGTAATGCCCGACTTAATTAAGCTTGCAATATTGGTGAATAGTTAAAAAGAAATCTAAAAGCAACATTGTACCTTTCTTTTATTAAATACTGTATTTAACACTTACACAGGAACTATATTAGCGCGTTAACATTCAAAATAAATGAAAAAATTTAGGTTTACTATAGGGAAAAAGATTTTTGCTGCCTTTCTAATGCTAATTATAATATTCACTTTGAATGGAATAATAAGCTTGGTGACTTTAGAAAAAAGTGGGAAGTTGATAAAGCAGACCTCCGACGTAGTCAGACCTTCTTCGGACACCATGAAGAAATTGAAACTTCTGGTGACTGAATCAAAAATGTACATTACCAACTGGGTATACCTCCAAAGTAATACCGCAGACAAAGAAGCCCTGAAAGAGCTGCATAACTTTCAATTTCCCGCCATTAAGGAGGAGCTTGATAACCTAAAAAATTCATGGAAAGATACCACACACAAAGTTGAAATTGACAGTGTAATTACCTCTTTTGAAACCATCCTTGAAGTTGAAAAAGGAATAATGAGCAAACTTGTTTCTTTTGAAAGTTACCAGGATCCAGGTTTATTATTTGAAGCTTCTGATGCTATTGAAGGACAAATCATCCCCATGACGGCCCGGATTATAGAGAAAATTGATGCCATTACTGAAGCACAAAATGAAACGGCTCAACAATCAGAAGCAGAAATTATCGAATCTTTCAATTCATTAAGGTGGACCATTATTTCTCTTTGGATTATAATTTCTTTTCTTGGATTAATAGCAGCGATTATTACTTCACAATCCATCACCAAACCGATCACTTATATCAAAAATGTGATTCTTCAATTAGGAAAAGGTGAGCTTCCAGAAGAAAGCAATAAAAAATTCGGAAAAGATGAAATTGGCGAAATGGCCTTTGCCGTAGAAAAGCTTGTAAACGGCTTACAATCCACTTCAGCATTTGCAGAAAATATCGGAAAAGGAAATTATAAGGCAGAGTTTACTCCACTAAGTGAGAATGATGTGCTTGGCAATTCCTTAATAAATATGAGGGATAACCTGGAAAAAGTTGCCGATGATGACAAAAAGAGAAGTTGGACAACAGAAGGTTTAGCAAAATTTGGAGAGATTCTAAGGAAGAACAACGACAACATCACAAAACTATCTGACGAAATCATTTCCAATTTGATAAAATACCTGAATGCCAATCAGGGTGGATTATTTATTTTAAACAGTGAAAATTCAGAAGAACCATATTTATACCTAAGCGCCTGCTATGCCTGGGATAAAAAGAAATATATAGAACAACAGATCCATAGAGGCGAAGGATTGGCAGGTCAGGCCTGGCAAGAGAAGGACACCATTTATGTTACCGACGTTCCTAATGAATATATCAATATCACTTCAGGCTTAGGGGCAGCAAATCCAAAATGCATATTAATTGTACCCCTAAAAGTAAATGATGAGGTCTTTGGTATAATTGAAATTGCTTCCTTTAAAGAAATTAGGGATTTTGAAAAAGAGTTTGTGGAGAAAATAGCCGAAAGTATTGCTTCCACTATTTCTTCTGTCAAGATTAATGAGAGGACTCAACTGCTCCTTGAGGAATCTACTGCTTTAACAGAGCAGATGAGATCACAGGAAGAAGAGATGCGTCAGAATATGGAGGAGTTGCAAGCTACTCAGGAGGAAATGCAGCGTTCCCAAAAAGACCGGGAAGATAAGGAAACTATCATAAATGCAACTAACATGATGTTGGAACTTGATGAAAAGTTCAACATTACATATATCAACTACTTATTTAGTGAAGTTTTGAAGTTTGACTTCCAGGAAATAAACGGAAAACCATTCGACACTTTTATAACCAATAAAGACGGGTTTGAAAAAGCTAAAGAAGAAATGGTGAAAGGCAATCCTTGGTCAACCATTTTAAATATCAAAAACAAAAGTAATAAGAGTGTAAAAGTTAAAGCTTCAGGAGGAATTATTTACGACAAAAACAGCATAAGTAATAAATATATGCTTATTTTGACGGATATAACCTCAGGATGAAAAAACCTTTTAATTACTTCTTTTTAATATTATTTGTAGCCCTCTTTAATTGCGGAAAAACAGAAAGAGTAGATACTGAATCTGTTAAAGATGCCATGAAAAGCAGGGAAATAAAAAAGGTATCGGACGCTGAAATAATTGAAAAAGGTTTAAAAAAAGGTAAAGAAGATTTCAGGCTCCTTTTAGAATGCATTAACAAAAATCAGCAAAAAAGCCGTTCTTACGCCCAGTGCCTTATCCCCGAAAGATCTTCTATGATCGATACGTTGAAGATTTTTATTCCAGGATCTAGTCCTGGGGATTTCAAAAAAGTGGAAAAGGAGCTAATTGAAGCCTATCAATATACTTTTTCCCAAAACCAATCTCTTCATCCTAATATTCAGGATTTAGACAACGACTTAATTCTATATACCGCTCCGTTTTTTACTTCAGCTGCGGATGGCAAATTTTATGAGGAAGAAACTAAAGATGAAAAGCCTCAATCTTTTGGTATTGCCTTTATCTTTTACAGCAAGAGGCAATTAATTCTAGACCTTTAATAATCGGGTCTGAAAAGTAAAAAAGCGCTTCAATAATAAATTAGATGGGACAGCGAAAAACTTCAGGGTTGTTCCTGCTCACTGTTTCAATAATCCTTTTTTTGTATTATTCTAATTTTTAGACCGTCTTCCATGTATTTTCTTCCTTCGCTGTAGGTTCGCTGTAGATTCGCTCTAGGTTCGATGTAGGTATATCTTGTACTTTCAGAAGTTTTGAATCCGTCTTTTTAATCCATATAATAAAAAAAGCTCCAATGGTTAGAGCTTCTTTTAATTAAACCAAAACTACTATGAAAAACATTATTATTTTGAAGGTAATCCTCAAAAAATAATGAATATTAATTCTCTTTAGCTGGATTTAAACCAGGAATAATAAATATATAAAAACCTTAAATGGTTGTCAATTACCTTCTTAATTTTTTTATATATTTTTATTTAGGAAGCTTTAAGTATGTATTGATAAGGCAAGCTTACAGAATCTACTTTAAAGTCCTTAAAACCTGCCTTTTTTAACTCTGCCATTGCCTTTTCCACACTTACTTTTATGTTATTGGGAGGTCCCACCGGTGTATTTTTTTCTTTAAAATCTACAATACAAAGGAATCCGTTGGACTTTAATATTCTTTTGACCTTCTTAAAATATTGCGGACGATTATTGATGTATGAATAAGTATTAACCAACAATATCAAATCCATTTGTTTGGGAAACAGGCCCGGATCAGAGGGAGACGCCAACACTGTAATTACATTTTGGCCAATTCCATAATGCAACCCCTCTTTTCTTTCTTCTATATAGTCAAGAAATCTTTTATCTATTTCTACTGCATAAACGGTATCTGCTTTTTTTGCGAGTTTAAAAGAAAAATATCCCGTACCGGCACCTATGTCAGCGATTGTTTTACCTGATAAATCCCCCAAAAAATTTAAAATAGTTTCAGGATGCTGCCATTTGTCACGATCCTCGGCTTCATACTCTTCAATTAAATCATCGAATTCCGTAAAGGAAACCGTGTCATCATGATCATCGATAGGGGTTAAAGGAACTTCTTCGTTGTATGAATCTTCTTTTTTAGAACTGCAATTGAAAAATATTATTAAGACTAAAAAATATAAGCTTGAATACTTCAACATTTATTTAAATTTAATTTACTTGTTTTCGGAAATTTCTTTAAGGTTCAATAAACTATTTTGCAATTTTTTACCTTCAAAGCTATCCATTATTAAACCTAAATATCTCCCTGCAATATTATAGCCAAAGTCACCTTCTTCAACCCAATTGACGCTTGTGCCTCCTTCAAATTCTATTAATTCAATTTTTCCGTTTGTTTTAAAGCCTTCATCCTGAAGTATTTTATCGTAAGTAATGAGCCGATTTTCAATACTAAGCATTATTTCTATCGAGCCTTCACCCCATTTTTTACTTTTCCAATTTATAACTGCTCCTTCTCCTTCTACAGTTTCTGCATAAGAAGCTGCGAAGAAGGGATCTTTTTCTTTGTTCCATGAAATCCATTTCCCCCAGTTTTGCAGGTTATTAATATATGGAAAGATAGCTTCAGGACTGGAATCAATCCAAACGGACCTTTCATATCTAAAACCATGAGGCAAAAACAATCCTACCTGGAGAAGAATCAATATAAAAATTGCTATGCCTATTAAGACCCTTTTAGTTATCTTCATTCGTGAACAAAATTAGGTATTGGCTATAGGTATCAGCTTGTTTTTCTATAGCTTCGCGCATTTTTTTTCAAATAAACTATCTTCATTTCTTAATACTTTTAGGGAATGAGGTTCGGGGAAACTCTCCAAACTTCTGCTTGCTATCCTTATATCATTCATATTCTCAAGGATTTTATTGTTTATTCACTTTTTACAATTGTGCCTTAACCTTCTTATGAATCTATTCCCACACTTACCATAGCCCCTTTTTTACCTCACGAATGTTTTAATTTTATAAGCTTGTACGAAATTTTTTGATGCAAAAAATACTATATCTTTATATTATTCAAATAAAAAGTTATTTTTTGTGAGTAGATTGAATTTTGCAGAAAAGATACTCTATTAAAAAGTAACATATTAAATAAGGTTAAATTATTCTAAAATAATTGATTTATAAGAAATTTTATTATCTAAACTTATATTCAACAAAACTATATGAGCAAAAAAAGTAACGAAGATTTTAAACCCTTTATTTCTGCTAAAGATTTTATTCCGGAGTTTACATTAAAAGCTGTTTTATTAGGTTCCTTTTTTGGAATAATTTTCGGAGCTGCCACTGTTTATTTGGGCTTAAAAGTGGGACTTACGGTTACCGCCTCCATTCCAATAGCCGTATTGGCAATATCTATTTTCAAAAAAATCGGGAATGCCACCATTCTTGAAAGTAACATTGTTCAAACGATAGGGTCAGCCGGAGAATCTATTGCTGCAGGGGTAGTATTCACTGTTCCTGCGCTTTTGTTTCTTGCAGGTGGGAAAGACTATTTTCAGTATTTTCAGATTTTTGTTCTGGCGTTGGTTGGCGGAATTTTAGGTGTCTTGTTCATGATTCCTTTGAGAAGGGCTTTAATCGTAAAAGAACACGGAAACTTGCCCTTCCCTGAAGGCACAGCTTGTGCTGATGTCTTGGTAGCGGGAGAACGCGGTGGAAGCCTTGCTCAAAAAGTTTACTTAGGACTTGGAATCGCATTTTTATACAAAGTCCTCATGTCTATTTTTGGGTTGTGGAAAGACATTCCACAATATGTTTTCGGCAGGAAATCTGCCCTACCTAATGGTACTATAAACGCTGAAATCACCCCTGAGCTATTAGGAGTAGGATACATAATAGGACCAAGAATATCAGGAATAATGGTTGCCGGCGGTGTACTTTCATGGATCGTACTGATCCCCATCATTACTATGCTTGGCGATGCTTTAACCGTACCTTTTCCTCCTGAACCTGAACTTTTGATCTCCCAGATGGATCCTTCACAAATCTGGAACCGATACATCAGGTATATCGGAGCAGGAGCCGTTACCTTTGGGGGGCTTGTTACTTTAATAAAGACTTTACCTACAATTGTAAATGCTTTCAAAGATTCGATGAAGGATCTTCGTAAAAAAGATGTAAATGCAAACCAGGTCCAGCTGCGTACAGAGAAAGATATTCCATTAGTTTATGTATTGGTTGGCAGTTTGGTGCTGATTGTATTGATGGCTGTACTTCCCAATATTCCGGTGGATTGGTTTTCGTCGGTTTTAATTATAATTTTTGGTTTTTTCTTTGTTACCGTTGCTTCCAGGATTGTCGGACTTATTGGTTCCTCTTCCAGCCCCGTCTCGGGGATGACCATTGCTACTTTAATGGCTACTTCCTTAATTTTTGTGGGACTAGGATGGACAGGAGAAGCGTATCAACCCATTGCTTTAGTAGTCGGGTCAATTGTGTGTATTGCAGCTTCCAATGCCGGTGCAACTTCTCAGGATTTAAAAACAGGATACATCGTCGGAGCAACCCCATATAAACAACAATTAGGTCTTATTATTGGCGTACTTGTTTCTACGGTCGTTATAGGTTATACCCTATTATTATTAAATGATGCTTTAGGAATAGGTGTAGTAACCCCTGAACATCCCAATCCACTACCTGCTCCGCAAGCTACATTAATGGCGACTGTGATCCAGGGGCTATTAAGCCAAAATTTACCCTGGGGACTCGTGTTAACAGGAATGGGCATTTCTGCTGTTATTGAACTGTGTGGTGTAAGTTCCCTGGCTTTCGCAGTAGGTGCTTACCTTCCGCTGTCTACTACCTCGCCAATCTTTATCGGCGGACTCATTAAGTGGTTTGCGGATCAAAAAACCAAAAATGAAGCTGAATCAGAAATAGGTCCCGGCTCGCTTTTCAGTTCAGGATTAATTGCCGGAGGTGCATTAACAGGTATCCTGGTAGCCGTTTTAATTGGCACAAATGTGGACGACTCCAGTGGAAATCCGGTTTCGCTTATTTCAATTTTTGATACTGGGTTAATTGAATCCGCAGGAAATAATGCTGACCTGATTGGCATCATTGCTTTTGCTATTCTTAGTTTTGTGCTTTATAGATTTGCGTTAATAAAAAGTAAGGTTTAGGAAATGGAGATTAAGGAATGCCCGGCAGACAATGCTGAATTTCGATCAAACTTGCTTATCTATTTACTCAATACTATAGACTAAAAACTAAATTAATATAAATGAAGAGATGGGTAGTAAAAGAAGTTCCTGAAAGAGATTTGGTACTGAAGCTTTCCTCGGATATAAACGTAAGTGAGCCCATTGCCGGACTCTTATTACAAAGAGGGGTACTTGATTACGACAGTGCCAAAAAATTTTTCCGCCCTCTTTTAGATGGTTTACATGATCCTTTTCTTATGAAGGATATGGATAAAGCTGTAAGCCGGCTTGAAAAAGCCATTTTAAAGGAAGAAAAAATATTGATTTATGGGGACTATGATGTAGACGGTACTACATCCGTCTCTCTGTTTTATGGGTTTTTAAAAAGTATTTACCCTAACCTGGATTATTATATCCCTGACCGGTATTCGGAAGGTTATGGTGTTTCGTTTACAGGAATAGATTGGGCCCAAAACAACGGAATCTCTTTAATTGTAAGTCTGGACTGCGGCATAAAGGATATCGAGAAAGTTTTATATGCCAAAGAGCGGGAAATAGATTTTATTATTTGCGACCATCATTTACCTGGGGACAATATTCCACCGGCTTTTGCAGTTTTAGACCCAAAAAGAAAAGACTGTGAGTATCCTTTTAAAGAACTTTCGGGATGCGGTGTGGGCTTTAAGTTACTTCAGGGATTCTGTCAGAAAAATAATATTCCTTTGGAAAGGTTGTATCCTTTTCTTGATTTGCTCTCGGTAAGTATTGCTTCTGATATAGTTCCGATAATTGATGAGAACAGGATTTTTACTTTTTATGGATTAAAAAGACTAAATGATGCTCCAAGGCCCGGACTAAAAGCGTTGATTGAAACTGCCGGATTGAGAACTCCTCTGGATATTTCGTCCGTTGTTTTTGGGATAGGTCCCAGAATTAATGCAGCCGGCAGAATAGAACATGGGAAAAGCGCTGTTGAACTTTTATTATCAGACTCCGAAAATGAAGCATTGGAGCTTGCAGGCGGTATAAATACAAAAAATGCCATCAGAAGAAATTTCGATGAAAGCATTACTTTGGAAGCATTGCAGATGATAGAAGCAGACATCGAATCCAAATCGGCCAACTCAACTGTTTTATTTAAAAATGACTGGCATAAGGGAGTGATCGGAATTGTGGCTTCAAGATGTATTGAAAAATATTATCGTCCCACAATAATTCTTACTGAATCCAATAACAAAGCAACTGGCTCTGCCCGATCTGTAAATGGATTTGATGTATATGAAGCAATATCCGAATGTGCAGAATTGCTGGATCATTATGGGGGGCATATGTATGCCGCAGGCCTTACGCTTTCTATAGAAAAACTTAGTGAATTTAAGCTTAAATTTGAAGAGGCTGTTTCAAAAAGAATTACTCCGGAACAACTCATACCCATGATTGAAATTGATTTCAACCTAAATTTGGGTCAGATAAATTCCAATTTCTATAAAGTCATAAAACAAATCGGACCCTTTGGTCCGAAAAACATGCAGCCGGTTTTTGTTTCAGAAAAAGTAGAAGTGGTAAGACCTGTGTCCCTGATAAAAGAGGATCATATAAAACTTAGGGTAAAACAGGGGAATTCGGCTTCATTTGATGCCATAGGATTTTGTATGGGCTCCAAGATGAATGAAATTAATAACCAAAAATATTTAGATATTTGTTATGTGATCTGTGAAAATGAGTTTAGAGGGGAACGATCGCTTCAGCTAAATTTAAAAGACATAAAAGTTTCAGATTAATTTTTACAGAAGATGGGAGTTGGAAGAAGGAAGCTGGAAGAAAAAAATTTCAACTAATAGAACATGGTACTTAAAGCCGAACATTTAATAAAAAGATATAAAGCCCGAACTGTCGTCAATAATGTATCAGTTCATGTAAATCAGGGAGAAATAGTGGGGTTACTTGGGCCAAACGGTGCGGGAAAAACCACCTCCTTTTATATGATTGTGGGACTAATAAAGCCAAACGAAGGTAAAATTTTTCTGGACGATGAGGAGATCACCTCCCTTCCAATGTATAGACGGGCAAAAAAAGGTGTAGGGTATCTTGCACAGGAAGCATCCGTTTTTCGAAAACTTTCGGTGGAAGAAAATATTATGGCGGTATTGGAAATGACACAGCTTTCAAAGCACGCTCAAAAGGAGAAACTGGAAAGTCTATTGGAGGAATTTAGTTTGACACATGTAAGGAGAAACCTCGGGATGGTACTATCAGGTGGCGAAAGAAGGCGAACTGAAATAGCCAGGGCATTAGCTGTAGATCCTAGTTTTGTTTTATTAGATGAACCTTTCGCCGGCGTTGACCCGATTGCTGTTGAGGAAATTCAATCCATTGTTGCCCAATTAAAAAAGAAAAATATTGGGATATTGATAACCGATCATAATGTAAATGAAACTTTATCAATTACTGACCGTGCTTATCTTCTATTCGAAGGTAAAATTCTAAAAGCCGGAACTGCCGAGGAGCTTGCTGCAGACGAACAAGTAAGAAGGGTTTATTTAGGAAAACATTTTGAACTAAAAAGAAAAATCTAACTTTAATAGTCTTGAGTAGTGAGTCTTTAGTCCTGAGAAAGGGATTTAGCTTTTGTGTTGTTCATTCAAAATTTAACATTTAACAATTAACATTTAAAAAGTGGAACTCCTGAATTCAATATTGACTTGGGTAATGAAGAAGCGAATTCATCAGATTGAGCTTTTCATGAAATATCCCTTTGACGTTCAGGAAGAAGTATTTAAAAAGCTTATTGTTACTGCCCAAAATACCCAGTGGGGAAGACAATATCGCTATTCTGATATCAAGTCCATCAAGGATTTTCAGGAAAGGGTTCCCGTTTCTTCATATGAACAAATATTTCCTTATATAGATCGAACCATTAAAGGAGAAGCTAATTTACTATGGCCCTCCGAAACCAAATGGTTTGCAAAGTCTTCGGGAACTACAAATTCCAGAAGTAAATTTATTCCTGTCTCTTTTGAAGCACTAAATGAATGTCATTACAAAGGTGGTAAGGATATGCTTTCCATTTTTGTAAACAATAATCCCGAAACAAAGATATTTGCCGGAAAATCCTTAGCCATTGGCGGCAGTAACCAGGTTAATTCCTTTAACGACAATTCAAACTCCTATTACGGAGACGTTTCCGCGGTAATAATGAAAAATCTTCCCTTCTGGGCCCAGTTCATTCGAACTCCAAGTCTGGAGATTGCCTTAATGGAAAACTGGGAAGAAAAGCTTGAGAAGATTTCCAGCTCTACCATTAATGAAAATGTAACCAATATTGCAGGTGTACCGACCTGGACTTTAGTTCTCTTAAAAAGAATACTCGAAATAACGGGTAAGAAAAATATTCAGGAAGTTTGGCCCAACCTTGAACTATTTGTGCACGGCGCGGTGTCATTTGCGCCATACAAAGAGGAATTTAAACGATTGATCCCTTCGGGTTCGATGAAATACCTTGAAACTTATAATGCTTCCGAAGGATTTTTTGGAATTCAGGATACTTCAGACGGCGATGACATGCTGTTGATGCTGGATTATGGAATTTTCTACGAATTTATTCCTATGGAAGACTTTGAAAGCGAAAATCCTAAAACTTTATTGTTAAGTGAAGTAGAGGTTGGCAAGAATTACGCTATGGTTATTTCTACCAATGGAGGATTATGGAGGTATAAAATAGGTGATACAGTTAAGTTCACTTCCACCAATCCTTTTAGAATTAAGATCTCTGGAAGAACCAAACATTATATTAATGCCTTTGGAGAGGAAGTAATCATAGAAAATGCAGAAGCGGCGATTACCAAAGCCTGCAAGGAAACCGGAGCTATTGTTGTAAATTTCACAGCGGCCCCTGTTTATATGTCGGAAGGAAAAAGGGGCGGGCATGAATGGATCATCGAATTCTCCAACACACCTGATAATCTGAATTATTTTATAAAAGTGCTTGATCAAACTTTAAGGGAAATAAATTCAGACTATGATGCAAAAAGGCATAAAGACCTGGCTTTAGTGGCTCCCATAGTTCATGCGGTAGCTGAGGGCACGTTTTACAATTGGATGAAAAGAAGAGGCAAGCTTGGCGGACAAAATAAGGTTCCCAGATTATCCAACAACAGAGAGTATATTGATGATATTCTTGGAATGGTTCTGGCCGTTTAGCTATTCGTATATTTAAAATTTACAACGTAGCTTTGCCGCCTATTTTACTCAGTTTATTTTGATTATAAATTCTCAATCCGACAGGCTAACACTCTTTCAGGAAAGAAAAAAGAGGTTTGATGAGTTAAAATTAACCCTTCAAAAAAAGTACAATTTAATTTCCACATTCAGAATACTTTTTTTTATCGTTGGAATAATTGCAATTGTTTATTTTGCCAATGAGGGAAACACTTTAGTTTTTTTATTTCTACTCTTTATACTCCCTGTCTTATTCGGTTTTTTTATCAATTTTCACAATAAATATAAATACAAATTCAACCAGGCTGCTTTTCTGTCCTCCATTAATGAAAAAGAAATACTAAGGTTGAAATTGGATCTTAATGCTTTTGATCCGGGAAGTGAATTTATAGATCCCAATCATCCTTACACTTCCGACCTTAATATCTTCGGGAAACATTCTTTGTTTCAGCTTATAAACAGGACAGTTACCAGTAATGGAAGAATTGAACTGGCAAAAAGCCTGAAAACTCCTTTGAAAAATGTTCATGAAATAAAAGAAAAACAGGGGGCAATAAGGGAAACATCTGAAAAATTAGAATGGAGACAGGATTTTCAGGCAAGAGGAATGCATGAGGTTCAAAAGAAGAATTCACAAAAGTTTCTTATCTCCTGGATAAAAGAGCCACTAGGACTCAAAAACCTTAATTTATTAAGAACAATATGCATACTTTTTCCTCTCGCTTTTATTTTTAGCATTGTTGCCTTTTTTTTCCTGGGATCTTCTGGTTATTTTATTCTGTTATGCGCGGCAATTAATGGTTTCGTTTTATTAACCAATGATAAAGTTGTATCTCCTACAGTAGAAAAAATCGACGAAGCTGCCCATATTTTAAGAACCTACGCTTCATTACTAGATTCAATAGAAAAAGAAGATTTTTCCAATCCCTTGCTTAGGCGATTAAAGGCAAAAATCGTTACCTCTCATGGAGTAGCATCAGTAGAAATAAAAAGACTTTCTTCAATTGTTGCCAATCTTGAAATAAGAAAAAATCCTTATTTCTTTATGACAGTGAACCTCATCACTCTTTGGGAACTGCAATGGATGCTGAAGTTGGAGAAATGGAAAAGGCAGGTAAAAGACGACATTGAAAACTGGTTGGAGGCTGTAAATAGTTTTGAAGCCATAGCAAGCTTTTCAGGATTTTCTTTTGCTTATCCCGAGATGATTTTTCCCGACATTCAGGATCAAAAATTTGTGATCGAAGGCCAATCTGTTAACCATCCATTAATCGTGGAGAAAAAAAGGATTGGGAACGGCATTTCTCTTAAAGGACTTGGGAAAACTCATGTAGTTACCGGATCAAACATGTCGGGTAAAAGCACTTATATGAGAACAATTGGAATTAATTCTGTGCTTGCTTTGATTGGCGCCCCGGTTCCGGCTTTTTCTTTCTCCATATCTCCAATGGAAGTTTTTACCTGCATGCATATCCACGATTCCCTGGAGGAAGAGACTTCTTCCTTTTATGCCGAGCTCAAAAGGATTAAACAATTGATTATAAAGCTGGAAGAGCCAAAACCTGTCTTTTATTTGTTAGATGAACTATTAAAAGGAACAAATTCGGTAGATAGAAATCTGGGCGCTCAGGCAATCATCAGGCAACTTCATAAAAAAACAGCCTCTGGCTTAATTTCTACCCACGACCTTGACTTGGGAAAAATGGAAACGGAGCTTCCCGGAGATGTGAAGAACTATAGCTTTAACAGTTCCATAATTAACAATGAAATTATTTTTGATTATAAGTTAAAAGAAGGGATTTGCCATAGCTTTAATGCAAGTAAGTTGATGGAAAAGATGGGGATAGAGATTGAAAAATAATTTTAAATGCTGAATTTTAAACATTGAATGAATAGCCCGATTTGTCAAAACAGAATACTTTAAACCTATAAAGAATATGAAGCCATTTTATCAAAATTTTAAACTGGGTGTACTTGGAGGGGGACAATTAGGAAGAATGCTTATTCAGTCTGCCATAGATTTAAATATGCAGATAAGCGTTCTGGATCCTGACAAAGATGCTCCCTGTAAATACCTTGCAGACGAATTTGTTGTTGGAGAAGTTACGGATTTTGATACGGTTTATAGATTCGGAAAAGGGAAAGATCTGATTACCATAGAAATTGAAAACGTTAATACTGAAGCATTACAAAAACTTGAAGAAGAAGGTGTAAATGTTTATCCTCAACCAAGACAAATTAAATTAATTCAGGATAAAAGGGTTCAGAAGCAGTTTTATAAGGAAAATGGAATACCAACTTCAGAATTTGTCTTAATAGAGAACCAGGAAGATCTTTTTAAACATATCGACTTTTTGCCTGCTGTCCAGAAATTAGGTAGGGCAGGATACGATGGTAGAGGGGTTCAGAAAATCGAAAAAATTGAAGATATAAGCAAAGGCTTTGATGCACCCAGTGTTTTAGAGAAATTAATTGATTTTGAAAAAGAAATTTCAGTTATCGTTGCCAGGAACGTCTCGGGACAAATTGCAACCTATCCTGTTACCGAGCTTGTTTTCCATCCTACCCAGAACCTTGTTGAATTTCTTTTCAGTCCTGCCGATATTAGTTACGAAGTCGGAAAGGAAGCGAAGCGCATAGCCATTAATATTATTGAAAAATTGGGTATTGTCGGTTTATTGGCAGTAGAAATGTTTGTGACTAAAGATGGAAAGATCGTGGTAAATGAAATCGCTCCACGAACTCACAATAGTGGTCATCAAACCATAGAAGCCAATTTTACCTCTCAGTTTCAGCAGCATTTACGGGCGATCTTAAATCTTCCATTAGGAGCTACCACCATTAAGATGCCTTCCGCGATGGTGAATTTATTGGGAGAAAGTGGATATACAGGATTGGCACGCTATCAAGGCATAGAACAAGTAATGAAAACAGAAGGTGTTTATATACATCTTTACGGAAAACAAATGACCAAACCCTTCCGAAAAATGGGACATGTAACGATTTTGGACCATGATGTAGAAAAACTTAAACTCAAAGCTAAATTTGTTAAAGACAACCTTAAAGTAATCGCATGACAAAGCCAAAAATCGGAATCATAATGGGGAGCAAGTCGGATCTTCCGGTAATGCAGGAAGCTGCAAATGCCCTGAAAGAGTTAGGCGTAGACTATGAAATCACTGTCGTATCCGCCCACAGAACTCCCGAGAGAATGTTTGAATATGCAAAACAAGCCCATTCAAGAGGATTAAAAGCCATTATAGCCGGAGCGGGCGGAGCAGCACATTTACCTGGAATGGTTGCTTCAATCACGCCTTTACCGGTAATCGGTGTACCCGTTAAATCGTCAAATTCCATTGATGGCTGGGATTCAATTTTATCTATCTTACAAATGCCGGGTGGAGTACCAGTAGCAACAGTTGCGCTAAACGGAGCAAAAAATGCAGGAATACTGGCCGCACAAATCGTTGGTGCCTTTGATACTGCTGTTCTTCAGAATATAATTGATTATAAAAATGCCCTTAAAACCAAGGTTGAAGCGGATGCGAAAGCGCTGGAATCAGGGAACAATTAAATAGGATAAATAGGAAGGGTACATTATTGCCTTTGATTTGAGTATGATTTTCGTAAAAAATTGGTACTTATAATCTTAAAAATGTTTTAAGTACCATAAAAAAAGCCTCTTTTTCTCAAGAGGCTTAACATTAACATAGGTTCAAGTTAATATTTTAATATTGATGCAAGTTTAGTTAGAATTTTAAAAATTACTAAACTGCTTGTTTGTTAAAATAGTATTGTTCCACAAGATTCTCCTTTACACTGCTGTAAAAATAATCTTCGGGGTTATTCACAATTCCCTCTTCAACAGGTCTTTGATAAAGTGTTGACAGTTCTTCATCGAATTCTATAGTGTCATTTAGTGGTTTTAAAAAATATTCGAGGGTCCATATTTTATTTGCTCCGCCTTCACTGTTTTCTTTATTGATAAAATTCACCAAAAACAGCAGCCATCTTTTTTCAGTAATTCCATCGCCTTCTAAAAGATCCATCACTTTTTGAGAAACCTCTTTTTTGAATTTCTCACAAAACATGGTTAACTGCCTTTGATCTTCGGCAGATAGTATTAGTGAAATATGGTCCGACATAAGGAGATACCCATAAACAGAGACACCGAAGTCTTTTTTAAGATTAATTAAAGAGTCAATTACTAACTCTTTAAAACTCTTTTTAACAAACACATCCAGATTATTGATGGTATTAAATCTGACAGAATAAGTAAAGGGTTTAATTTCTTCCATGGAAGCTAAAGTTAAAGTAAAGTATGAAACGGTTGGGCTATTATTTAGGTTTACTCTATTCTGAGGAGAATCGGCTTTTTCAACAAGTTGGTTGCTTTTTAAATGTGTAAGCTTTCTAAAAACAGGAGAATTTTTTAAATAATCTAATAAACAGCTAACTTCACGCCTTAATTTTCTGAATAGAATGCAGGTAATTGAAGTTAGTACTGCCGCCCATAGAAAAGAATTTATTTTACTTCCCGTTCGATTATATAAAAACGAAAAGAATTGGATCAGGCCGCTTGATAAGGACATTGAGGAGGTTTTTGATCCTAAAAAAAATAAATATTTCAGACATGGAGAATGTATCCGTTGGATTTTGAGGGATGCTTCAGGAAAAACGATTGGCAGGGTATCGGCTTTTATAGACAGAAAAACTTCAAAATCACATGATCAACCTACCGGGGGGATGGGATTTTTTGAATGTATTGATGATAGAAATGCTGCTTTTCTTTTATTTAATACCTGTAAAAACTGGCTTCAGGAAAGAGGAATAGAGGCGATGGACGGCCCTGTTAATTTTGGTGACAGAGATAAATGGTGGGGACTTTTAGTAGATGGATATACAGAGCCTAATTATTGTATGCCATGGACTTTCCCTTATTATATTAAATTCTTTGAAGAGTATGGGTTCAAAGAATATTTCAAACAATATACTTATCACAGAAAAGTCGAAGATCCTTTGTCAACCGCGATTGCTGAAAAGGCAGAAAGGATAGCAAAAAATCCAGCTTATAGCTTTAAGCATATTGAGAAAAAGCATTTGGAAAAATACGCCGAGGATTTCAGGATAATCTATAATAAGGCGTGGATAAAACATAGCGGGGTAAAAGAAATGCCAAAAGCTCAGGCAATGAGTTTGATGAAGAAGCTAAAACCTGTCCTTGATGAAGAAATCCTTTGGTTTGCTTATTATGAGGAAGAGCCTGTGGGTTTTTTTATAATGCTTCCAGAATTAAACCAGTTATTTAAACACCTCAATGGAAAGTTTCATCTATTGGCCAAGCTGAAGTTTTTATATCTGAAATGGAAGGGCGTTTGTAAGAAAATGTTTGGGGTTGTGTTCGGAATTGTACCCGAACATCAGGGAAAAGGGTTAGAAGGTGCAATTGTTATTGCTGCTGCGAAAGTAGTGCAACCCAAAGCCAAATACACGGATTTTGAGATGAACTGGATAGGAGATTTCAATCCAAAAATGATGCACCTTGCAGAAACTGTAGGGGGAAAAATATACAAGACGCATATTACTTATAGAAAGCTTTTTGATGAAACAAAACCTTTTAAAAGAGCACCGATAATTCAATGAGTGAATTAGTATTGAGAGGGTTGGCGAATGAGAAATTTTCCTTTTCTAAAGACTCAATACTCACGACTAAAGATATGACTAAGCAATATAAATGGAATCAATAAAGATTTTTGCTCCGGCAACCGTAGCAAATGTGGCATGTGGATTTGATGTGTTAGGATTCGCGGTAAATAACCCGGGAGATGAAGTTATTTTAAAACTTTCTAATGTTCCTAAAGTACGAATTACCCAAATCACCGGAGATGAAGGAAGACTTCCTCAAATTGCAGAAAAAAACACTGCAGGGATAAGTATTATCAAATACCTTGAACACATAGGTTCTGCGCAAGGAGTAGAAATTATTTTACATAAAAAAATGCCTTTGGGAAGCGGTTTAGGATCCAGTGCAGCTAGTTCTGTAGCTGGTGTTTATGGCATTAATGAATTATTAGGACGACCCTTAGATCCTCAGAAATTGTTGCCGTTTGCCATGGAAGGGGAAAGAATCGCCTGTGGTTCGGCCCATGCTGACAATGTTGCTCCGGCATTATTTGGCGGTTTTGTTCTGATTCGAAGTTACAATCCATTGGATGTAGTGAAACTTCCAACGCCTAAAGACCTTTTTGCCACCATTATTCATCCCCAGATTGAAGTTCAGACAAAGGACGCAAGGGAAATTTTAAAGAAAGAACTATTGTTAAAAGATGCAGTGATCCAATGGGGAAATGTAGCTGGGCTGGTGACAGGACTATTTACCTCAGATTACAAACTCATCGGAAGATCTTTGCAGGATGTTATCATCGAACCCGTCCGTTCCATTTTAATTCCTGGATATCAAAGAGTAAAAAATGCGGCTTTGGAAGCGGGCGCTCTGGGTTGTAGTATTTCAGGATCAGGGCCTTCAATTTTTGCCCTTAGCAAAGGAGAAGAAATAGCTGGAAAAGTAGCAAGAGCTATGCAGGAAGCTTTTGATGAAATACAAATAGAAAGTGAAGCTTACGTTTCTGAAATAAATCAAGCAGGTCCCTTAATATTGAATTGATGGAATTATACAGTACAAAACATATTTCGCCAAATGTTGGGCTGGAAGAAGCTTTATTCCGCGGGTTGCCTCCAGATAACGGACTTTATGTACCCATAACAATACCTACTTTACCAAAGGCTTTTTTTGAAAATATTGAACTTTTATCTTTCCCTGAAATTGCTTTTGAAGTAACTAAAGCCCTTTTAGGAGATGCTTTGGAAGAAGGAGAAATAAAAAAGATTACTTCAGAAGCAATAAATTTTGATGCGCCTATGGTTAAGGTTGAAGAGAACCTCTATTCTCTTGAATTGTTTCATGGACCGTCATTGGCTTTTAAGGATTTTGGCGCTCGTTTTATGGCGAGGCTTATGTCTTTCTA
>DASPJL010000054.1:0-54064 GCA_035628645.1 Cytophagales bacterium
TTCAGCAGAATCTTTTAATGCGAAAATTAAAGCATTTAGAAGTTCGTTTAGGGGCGTAAAAAATGTAAGCTTTTTCCTGTTTAGACTAGCCAATATTTATGCTTAATAATTCAATCCCCCCAGAAATTCCGATTGATCCAAGGTTAGCGCTGATACACTTAAAGTAATTTTCTTTTTATCGGCCAAAGAAAATAATCGCGCAGCATCTTCATAAAAAGGTTTCCGTCTGGCAAGTAAATCAATAACAATATTAGTATCAATTAATATTTTATTCATTGATACTTTTTTATTAGAAAATCCTGATACTCTTTTTTCACATCTGTTTCTGGATTTAAATGGATTACACCGCTAAGGCTTTCAACCAAAGACGTTATTTCCGGTTCTTTCAAGTTTTCTCTGGTAACCGAATCCAAATAAGATTGTATCATTCTTGAAAGGCTTATCTTATGCTCAATAGCATATTTCTTAGCACGTTCTACAACATTCTTGTCCAGTTTAATTGTCAACTTAGTATCCATGTTTATAATTTACTACGTACAATTATAAATTATATATACGTACAAATCAATAACATGAACTACATATGTTTAATTCCTATTCCTTATTCCTCACATAAATAAGCTTAAACTTGCCCTTCTGGCTTTCCCGAAGGTCAATTTCAAATTTATTTATGGACTTAATTAAAGGGGTAAGCTTTTGAAAACCATAATTCCTAGAGTCAAAATTGGGTTGTTTCTTTTGTAATAGATTTCCAACATCACCCAAAAAAGCCCATCCATCTTCATCCGCAAGATCTGAAATGGTGGAGGCGATCAGCTTGATAACACTTGGTGTAACCTTGTCTACTTCATTCTTCTTAGAAGGTTTTCCTTTGGCGTTTCCTGGTTCAATTTCGTTGGATTGGTTCTTGAGGATTTCAATGTAAATGAATTTATCACAGGCTACGATAAAAGGCGCAGGCGTCTTCTTCTCACCTATTCCAAAAACCTTCATCCCCGCTTCTCTCAGTCGGGTAGCCAACCTAGTGAAATCACTATCACTTGAAACAAGGCAAAAACCATTGACTTTCTCAGAATAAAGAATGTCCATTGCATCAATAATCATTGCGGAATCCGTTGCATTTTTCCCAGTTGTATATCCATATTGCTGGATTGGGGTAATGGCATTTTCCAACAAAATATTCTTCCATTTGAAAAGATTAGGCTTGGTCCAGTCGCCATATATTCTTTTGATGGTCGGATTTCCATATTTTGCAATTTCTTCCATCATCTCTTTTACATAAGCGGAGGGAATGTTATCCCCGTCAATCAAAACCGCAAGCTTTAAATCTATTTCCATAATTCTCTAATGCAAAGATTTTAATGTGAATTATGTGACTCCATTAGCACTTCAAAGGAATTCTTGAAAGTTATCCTACTATAACTGTCCGCTTTTCTTTACTGCTCTGTATGGCAAGTTCTACCAACCTGATTGTATTTCTGGCTTGTTCAGGCGTTACCATTAATTCCTCCTCGCCTAATATAGCTTTATAAACGTTTTCGTAGAATCCTCTATAATCTCCTATTTCGCTTTCTATTTTTCCTGTTATATGCAGCCCTTTATATTCAGTATTGATTTTACCCCAGATTGCTTCAGGTTCTTTGCCCCAATCCAGTGTATCTAAAGGTGTTAATCCGGCTTTTAATGCTTCTTCCTGAACATCCATTCCATACTTCACAAATGTTCCCTGGTCTCCCAGCACTAAAAATGTAGGTCCTGGCTCTCTTACCAACATCCCTCCTTTTAAAGTCACTTTCAGGTTTTCATAATGAAGCACAACTTCAAAGTTATCTGTGGTTTTACCTCCCGCCCTTTGAATCCTTACATCTCCGGTCACTTCTTTTGGCATTCCAAATATAAGTTGTGCTTCATCAATAAGATGTGCGCCTAAATCATATAAAATGCCGGCTCCTGGAATATCCTCTTCCCTCCAGGCATCCTTCCTGAAAAAATTCCTGAATCGATCATAATGCGCTTCAAACTCCACAATATTTCCTAATAGCCCACTGGCTATTACTTTTCTTACGGTTTTAGAATTACTGTCCCATCTTCTGTTTTGATGAACAGATAGTATTTTTCCAGCCGTTTTAGCGAATTGAATAAGTTCATTTGCTTCTGCAGATGTAATGGTGAATGGCTTATCTACCACCACATGTTTCCCTGCCAACAAAGCCTCTTTTGCCAGGGGATGATGAGAAGTATTTGGCGTTCCGATAACCACAAGGTCAATAGCAGGATCGGAAAAAATTTCTTTTGAATCAGAAACAATCTGGGCGTCCGGATATCTTTTATTTGCAATATCAATATTTTCCTTTCTTGTTTCCCTTATTTTAACAAGTTCCAACCCCTCTACGCAAGTGAGGATTGGGGCATGAAAAACTCTGCCCGCCATTCCATATCCTATCAGTCCTACTTTTATTGTTTTTTTCATAAATTCCTATTTTATAAATGAGTTAGGGCAAGTTTGTTAAGTGCTTTTTATTATTTGATTGATATTTCATTCGATTTTCAAAGATGTTATCCTAATTATCATATTAGCACATTAACCGATTATCAAATTATATTATGCTGAATTTCTTTCTGCATTGATAATTCCAAAAGAACAACGGATAACCAGCTTTTCGTAATTCTTCTTCATTACAGAAGAAGATTCTGGCTTTTCATCTATTTCCCTGATTTTGGTCAAAGCATGCTGCTGAATAGTTACCAAAGGAAGCTCCACCCTTTGACGCATTTTAATAGAAAGCTGATCCACCGGACGATCATCCATCAATTCCTTTGCCCCGGTTAACTTTAAGATATACTTATTTGTCTTTTCAAACTCTTCATAAATGTCAATCCAAAGCTGACCGTATTTAGGGTGTTTTGAAAGATACTGGGTCAAAGGAAAGAATGACTTATTCATTGCCATTTGGCAATTATCCAGTAAGGTCTTAAAGAAAAGTGAGTTTTTGTAGAGATTAACCAAATCCTTCCACTTTCCGGCTTCTTCCAATTTTTCCATTGCCGTTCCTACTCCAAAATAACCCGGAACATTTTGTTTCAACTGACTCCATGCTCCTACGTAAGGCACTGCTCTTAAACCATCCAGTGTTAATTTACCAGACTTTCTTTTAGAAGGCCTGCTGCCAATATTTGTTTCTGCATAATATTTAAGGGGACTGGCAAAATTCAGATATTCAAGAAAATCGGGATTGAATTTAAGTACGCTAAAGGCTTTATAACTTTCATCTGCCAGGTTCTGCAAAAGTTCTTCCTCGTTTTTATCCAACGTAAATTTTCTTGAAGAAAACAAAGCATTGCTTATTCCTGCATGCATAAGTTGCTCCATATTGTATTGAGCTGAATCTACCGTACCAAAATTTGAACTAACGGTCTGTCCCTGAATGGTAAGCTGAATTTCATTGTTGGCAATATTTTGCCCCATGGAAGCATAGAACTGATGCGTTTTCCCACCTCCTCTGGCAGGAGGTCCGCCTCTTCCATCAAAAAACACTACCTGGATATCGTATTGCTGGGCAAGTTTCGACAATTCCTCCTTAGCTTTATAAATACTCCAGTTTGCCATCAAATATCCCCCATCTTTCGTTCCGTCTGAAAAACCCACCATGATGGTTTGGATGTTATTTCTCTTCTTTAGGTGTTTTCGGTAGACGTCGTTTTCGTAAAGCACTTTCATCACCTTGCTTGCTGCTTTCAAATCATCTATGGTTTCAAACAAAGGAACGATATCAACTGAAAGTCTGTCTCTCTTCCAACCGGATAATAAAAACAATCCATAAACTTCCATGATGCTTAGCACAGAAGTACTGTGGCTTATTATGTATCTATGGCATCCTTCTTCACCGTTGAACTGCTGAATAGTTTTAATTGTGGCCATTGCTTCCAGAGTATCCCTATCTGTCTCGTTTTCTATTACGGCAGGATCTATAATGGTATTTATTTTTAATAGGGCCTTAATCTTCTCTTCCTCGGAAAGGCTGGAATAGTCTTTAGGTAAAGCTGAAGTTTTATTGGCGATGGTTTCCAATAACTGACTATGAACAGAACTGTCCTGCCTGATATCTAAAGAGGCGAAATACAGACCAAACAATTCAACTTTGCTGATAAGATTGTCTAACAAATGAACAAACAATCCATTGTGTTGCTCAATAATGGTTGTCTTAATTTGTTTAAGAACTTTTAAAATATCCTCTTTGGAAAGGTCTGTTTTATAGCCGGGAACAAAAAGATTGTTGTAAAGATTCTTTTCAAGCGTAGTCAATTCATTCAATACCCCTTTAAAGGTAAGTCTACGTTTCAGCTTTCTCACATCCAGGTAATAACTTTTCATGATGCTTCCTCTTAAAGCATCAGCGACTTTCATAGTAGTTCCTACTTTTACAAAAGGATTTCCATCCCTGTCGCCACCGGGCCAAAATCCCATCCGGATTAAATGATTGTTGCCGTTTATTGAGCCTGGAAATTGTGTTTTTAAATAGGAAAGAATGTTTCCTGCTGCAGGATAAAAAATATTTTCAAGAAACCATATCAGACTTACGGCTTCATCGTAAGGTGTCGGTTTTTCCTTTTTAAAGAAAGGTGTTTTCCCTAGTTGCTGAAGGTAGGTATTTACTAATGAGGTATTTTCATTTATAAGCGCTTTTGCCAGATCGTGTATAATGCCCAACACCTCTCCAGGGTAAAACTGTGTAGGATGCGCGGTTAACACCAATCGGACTGAAAAATCTTTAAGCTTCTCTTTCAGCTCCTGTTCAGCTTGGTTTTGCTCCACCTCTGACTGTAGATGTTTTAATGTGCCTGCTCCTGCCATATCATGAAACTCTTTAAAAGCGGCATCTTCAAGGGCATCAAACAATACTACCTGTCTTTCTGCATATTGTGTGAATCTGAACAACAGATCTATCCCTTCCTGCTCTGTTTGATAAGAAGTGTATTGTTTCAGAAAAGAGTCAATAATTTCACTGGGGCTATGATTTTTTTTATAACCTTCCTCACAATGTATTAAGAACAAAGAAAGTAAAACACCTGTCTTTTCGACTTTATGAAAAGGGAGCGCTGTGAAAAGGCTATTGTACAACTGAAACTTAATTCCTACTAAATTTCTAAACTTTTCTAAGGCATTTTGATTGGAAGGACCCGACATACTATTCTTATTGTTGAGTTTAAGGTTAAAAACAATACATTCCTTTTGAGGCCGAAATTACATTAAAAATGCGGTTTTAGGTATGAATCGCGGGAGAAAGAGGCAAAAAAACTAAAAGTTTTAGTGGGAAGTTGGAAGCGGGAAGATGTTGTCCACATCCCACCTCCATCTTCAAGCCTCCAACTTATTGTCAGGTTCTATGTGAATTAATACATCATTGATTGTCTTATTGGAAAATAAAATGGCGTCCTTAACTCTATGGGCAATGTCATGTCCTTCTTTTACCGACAAATTCCCGTCTACAATCACATGAAGGTCCACATAGAATTCAAATCCCATTTTACGGATAAAAGATTTATCGAGGCCTCTAACCCCTTCAACCTTTAGGGCACCTTCCCTCACCTCTTCTAAGAGCTCTTCCGAAGGGGCAGCATCCATGATTTCATCAAAAGCGGGTCTCATTATAGTAATGCCATTGTATACAATAAAAGCAGAAGCTATTAATGCTGCCCAATCATCTGCACCTTCATAGCCTTTTCCTCCGATCAACGCTATCACAATTCCGATAAAAGCAGTTGCTGAAGTTATTGCATCACTTCTATGGTGCCAGGCATCTGCTTTTACTACTGTGCTCCCGATTTCAGCGCTTACCTTATTTACATAACGGAATAATATTTCCTTTATAAGAACAATAGAAAGGAGAACAGGTAAAGTGTAAAAAGAAGGCAATTCGTGTGGAGTGATGATGTTATGAATACTCTGCCTTGCTATTAATAAAGCCGCGGCCAACAAACACAAAGACACGACGATAGCTGCAAGCGGCTCTGCTTTCCCATGTCCATACGGATGATTCGGGTCAGGCGCTTTTGACGCGAATTTAATTCCAAACCAAACAATAATTGAAGTAAATACATCTGTTGTGGATTCAATAGCATCTGCAATTAAAGCATAGGAGTTCCCAAAAAAACCTACCAACGCCTTTATTATTGCTAAAAGTAAATTTATTACTATCCCAATCCACGTGGCTCGTAGTCCGATTTTTATAGAATTATGAGAAGAGCTTTTATGGGAATCAGCCATTTTATCCTATTACACATTTAAGCAGGACAAGTATTTTAAGTAACTGCTATTCATTAGCAGTTATTACCTTGTATATCTGCTCAGCAAGAAATTTATTTCCGACATCATTTAAATGCACACCATCATAAGTTAAAATACCGGAACCTGTATTTTTAGCTAAATTATCTTTAATATATTCCTGGAAAATTTTACGAAGATCCAAAAGTTCTATATGAGATGCCTTTGCCACTTGCCTGGAAATATCAGCATAAGCGTCTAGCTCATCATCTAGCTCATTATCTCCCGGAGCTTTCTCTCCAATAACTGTTGGAGTACACAAGATTACTTCTGCACCTTGCTTTTCAATCCTTCCGATTATATCTTTCAAACCCGCTTCAAATACATCCTTAGACGTACCCTTCACGGTGTTCTTGCAACAGTCATGGTAGAAATGCCAGACGTCATTAATTCCAATATAAATAACCACTAAATCCGGCTTTTTAGACAGGACATCTTTCTCTAATCTTTTTTGAAGATCAGGCACCTTATTTCCAGATATTCCTGCGCCAATGAGTTCATACTTACCCGCTGCGCCCACCGCATCCAACATTTCATTCAGGACAGAAATATATCCTTTGGGCTTTATCCCTGCTTCCGTAATAGAATCTCCCAAGAATACAATTCTCTTTCTTTCTTTGAAAGAAAGAAAGGAAAACATAACAAATCCCAAAAAAAGAATTATATAAAAAGTCAATTTGATCATCTTTGGATAATTAAAGAATCCCTCACCAGTATTTTAAAAAAATAAACTAATATTTGAAACGATAAATGGATCGAAAGGCTATACTTATTTACAGTAAATAAGCTATTTATAAACAGGTAGAAAAGATTAAAAGCAAAAGACCCCTAAAATTTTACTTTAAGGGTCCTTGTTTTTTATTTATTAACGGGATATAATTTTTCTTTAATTTCCTTCGCTTTTACGGCACTTTGAGGATCTGCCTCATATTTATTAGACATCTGCTTAGGAGGAGCGCCTTTCTCTCCATATATTCTTTCACTATTTTCATTCTTATCTTTAACGGTTGTGCTGTTGTATTCACTACAGCCAAACGTAATAAAAGAACCAAGCAATATTACCGATACAAGATGTTTTAACTTCATAAATCTAAAAATTTTGCTCGCAAAGATATTTTTAATTTGAGAAAAACAAAAGGCTTTTCCTAATACTTATCCCGATGGCTCTGTAATTAGTATTTATTAAAGATGTCAATAGCATACTTATTAAAACAATAATTTTATAGAATTAAGATTTAACTGTTCTTAAGTTTACAGAAAAATAATTTTATGAATATCGGTGACAGAGTGCGGCTACTACATGGAAAAGAAGAAGGTATTGTCGTAGCGGTAAAAGACAACATTATTGAAATAGAAATAGAAGATGGCTTTACTATCCCTGCTTCAAAAAATGAGGTGGTTTTGGTTTCTAAAGAGGAAGCTTTAAGATTTCGTCAGGAAGAAGGAATACCTGCAAAAGAAGAAAAGAAGACGTCTGTATTTGCTGAAAGAGGAATATTTTTTGCCGTATCTCCTGTTTCCCAAACCACCTTTGAATTATACTTAATTAATAACACAGATTATACCATTTCTCTAAATCTGTTCCAGGATCAGAAAAACCATTACAAAGGTATCTTTACTCATTTATTTAGACCAAAAACAGGCGAGTTCGTCAAAACACTTTTGACAACACAGGATCAATTCCCCGAATATATGATTCAGGGATTGTATTTCACTGAACAAATGATGAAGTTGAAAGAGCCGCTAATTAAAAGAATCAGAATTAAGCCTTTTTTAATTTCAGGAAATCAAACCAAAGCGCCTATTGTAGGAAAATCGAGTTACCTTATCCAGATAGATGGTGAACAAGCCCCGATTAACTCCAAGAAAATAAAAGAGATGCTTGAGGAAAGCCCTTCAAAAAGCCAGGGGAGCTATACCCCTGTCTCGCCTGGCAGGGAGATTGATCTACATATTGAAAAGCTCTCTGTTTCTTTCCAGAATATGTCCAATAGCGAAATATTAAGGATACAGTTAAATGCTTTTGAATCAGCACTTGACAGCGCAGTTGCTTCAGGGCAGGATGAAATAAAGTTTATACATGGCGTTGGAAACGGTGTGCTGAGAAAGGAAATTCAAAAGAGATTAAGCAAGCTAAAAAATATAAAATTTTTCGAAGATGTGATGAAAGATCGATTTGGCTTTGGAGCGACGCTGGTAAGAATTAGGTAGAAAAAAAAGGCACTCTCATCGAAAATATTTTTTCTCAAGATTCTATTTTTCTACTTTTAAGATAAATCTTTTTTGTCTAAACGTGTTATGGTAAAAGTAGACTCTATTGTTGATAATATAGCAGAAGAATTGGGGGGAAGTTCTACACCTTATGATGGCAACAGGTCCGTTTTAATTATTCCAATAGGCCCGCACCGATTTCAAAGGGTAATGTGCTCTATAGGTTATAAGGATGATAATAAGGTGTTATACCTGGAATCTAAAGTCTGTGAATTTAACAAAGGATTAAATTTCAAAGGATTATTAATGCAAAATGCAGAATTATGTTCTGCAAAATTTCTTATAAAAAACAATTACGTTCTCGTTGGCGCTTCAGCCATATTGGACAGTCTGTCTAAAGAGCAAATGAAGCACATGGTGCTTGAAGTGGCACACGCTGCTGATAAATGGGAGTATGAGCTAACCGGAGTCGATATTAATTAACGATAAACTTTACCTTTAATAAATTCTATAAATAGGAAAGCTGATGATTGCTTAATGTAATTATCAACTTTCCTATTTCTTTGATTGCTTCTTCAATTTTCTCTGACCAGGGAAGTCCACAACTAATCCTGATAAAATTATTGTATTGATTTTTGGTGGAAAAAATTGGACCGGGCGCTATACTGATGTGTTTTGCCCTAGCCGCCTCATGAAGTTCCATTGCATCTACATTTCCAGGCAATTCAACCCACAAAACAAATCCACCCGATGGTCTTGTTATTTTTGTTTCCGGAGGAAAATATTTAACTATGGCTTGGGTAGTTAAACTTATCTGATTGTTGAAAGCGGTCCTTATTTTCCTTAAGTGCCGGTCATAACTTCCATTTTCCAGAAAATGAGCTATGGCCATTTGATTCAAAGTACTTGTGGCCACTGTTGTCATAAATTTCAGCCTTTCAATTTTTTCTTTAAATCTTCCCGGTGATGTCCATCCTACCCTGAATCCGGGGGCAAGACTTTTTGAAAAAGAGGAGCAAAGAAGCACAAGTCCTTTTTTATCGAAAGCTTTTGCATTAACCGGCCTGCTTTTGCCCAAAAAAAGGTCACCGTAAAGATCATCTTCAATCAAAGGAATTTCCCTATGTGCAAGTAAATTCACCAATTTTCTTTTGTTTTTCACAGGCATGCAACTTCCCAAGGGGTTATTAAAATTTGTAACAAAAAGACAAGCAGTCACTTTGGTCTTATTCAACGCTTTTTCCAGGTCATCCAAATCCACTCCGGTTTCTGGGTGTGTCGCAATTTCCATTGCCTTCATTCCCAAACTTTCTATTGCCTGGAGAATTCCATAATACGTAGGGGACTCTATTGCAATGGTATCTCCCGGACTTGCTACAGCTCTCAAACAAAGATTAAGAGCCTCCATACAACCAAAGGTTATTATTATGTCATCTGAATGAAGATTTCCTCCCCAGTCAAAAGACCTTCGTGCAATTTGCCTTCTTAATCTTTCATGTCCGGGAGGAAAATCATAATTAAGGTACTCACCTTTACCCTTCCTTATGGTTTGTGTGATAGCTTTATTAAGTTGTGCAACCGGCAATAGAGAATAATGGGGACTGGCTACTGCAAGGGAAATGTTCTTTTCATTTCTTGCTTCCTTTAGAACTTTTGAGATCATTTCATTTACATTCAACAGGCTTGGCGAATGTTTGGGAAAAATTAACTGGGGCTGAGGTGGAAGTTTACTCTTGGCAAATTTTACATAAAAACCTGAACGTGGCTTTGATTCGATCAATCCTTTATTTTCCAATAAAAAATAGGCTTGAAAAGCAGTGGAAAGACTTACCCCCTGCTCTGAACTTAATTTTCTTACAGACGGCACTTTGTCTCCCGGTTGTAAAACCTCTTGCTCAATTAAAGATTCAATTTTCCCTGCAACGCTTTCATATAACGTTTCTGATGTTCCTATATTCATGATCTAAATTTAATTTCGAATATAAACTGATATGGTTAAAAAACAAAAAACTGAATCTGTTTTGAATTATTTAAACGATGCAACTTTGTACCTAAATTATTTTAAATGTTAAAGAGAATTGAATCACTTTTGGGCGTTGAATTAGCAGGCATTTTATATGGACTGATAGGAATTGCAGGTTTTAGCCTTACACTACCTGCAACAAAAATATCTGTTCAATATTTAAATCCTGTTTTCGTAGGGTTTGGAAGAGCAATTGTAGCGGCCATTTTAGCGCTGATACTTTTACTTGTTACAAAACAATCTATCCCTACAAAAAGTGAATTTAAAAGTCTTTCGATTGTTTCTTTAGGTGTAATTGTCGGATTTCCCCTTCTTTCTGCATGGGCGCTAAAATACATCCATGCTTCCCATGGGGCCATCATTATTGGTATTATTCCGTTGGCGACTGTTATTGCAGGAGCATTAAGGGCAGGTGAAAGACCTTCCAGACTATTCTGGCTATTGAGCTTTTGCGGAAGTCTGATTGTATTATTATATGCTTTGATTTCTCAATCGGGTCAGCTGGAGATAGCAGATGTAGCTCTACTGGGGGCCGTTGCCGCAGCAGCGCTAGGCTATGCAGAAGGCGGAAAATTAGCTCAAAAAATGGGAGGTTGGAGGGTTATATCCTGGACATTAGTAATTTCAGCTCCTTTTTTGTTATTTCCGGTTATCCTTGCTTTTGAGCCTTCTACTTTAAAAGCACCTGTAGAAGCCTGGCTAGGATTTGCATATGTTAGTCTTGTAAGCCAATTCATTGCTTTTTTTTTTCTCTGGTATAAAGGATTGGCATTGGGAGGAATCTCAAAAGTTGGTCAAGTTCAGTTGCTACAGCCCTTTTTCACAATAATAGCTTCAGCACTTTTATTGGATGAAGTCATCACGCCACTGGTGATTATCACCATGTTTCTAGTAGCGCTTGTCGTTGGACTTGGAAAATTTGCTTCCGTACAAAATCATAACCGGGTTTCTTAACTATTATCAATAAAAACAAGTCATATACCTACAAAACCATCATGTAGCAGTGCTCCACAAAAAGGATGAAAATATCAAAGTTCCATGAGTACCTTTAAATTAAACACATTCACGAATGAAAATAACAACCGTAGACGCCTTTACCAATAAACCATTTTCAGGTAACCCCGCAGGAGTAGTAGTATTGGAAAAACCAGCGGAGGAAGTGCTAATGCAAAACATAGCAAGTGAAATGAATCTGGCAGAAACGGCGTTTCTATATCCACTTAAAGATGGATTTCACTTGAGATGGTTCACCCCTCAAATGGAGGTAAAACTATGTGGACATGCTACATTGGCAAGTGCCCATGTACTGTGGGAAAAAGGATATTTACCAAAAACTAAACAAGCGGTGTTTCATACCTTATCAGGTAAATTAATTGCTAAAAAGAAAGAAGATTGGATAACACTTGATTTTCCTGCCATTTTTTTACAAAAAGCAGAAACACCAGAATTTTTAAAGGAAGGACTGGGTGTTGAAATAATAGAGGTTTATGCTCATGAATCCGGATATTTGATTGTTGGAGTTGAAAATGAAAATATTGTTAGGGAGTTAAATCCTGATTTCAACAAATTGACTGAAGCTGGTTCTTTGGTAATCGTAACCACAAAATCTTCATACGAGGAATTCGATTTTATTTCAAGGGTTTTTGCCCCGGCTTTCGGGATTAATGAAGACCCCGTTACTGGAGCGGCACACTGCTGTCTTGCTCCCTATTGGTCAGAAAAACTTGGTAAAAGAGACTTTGTTGCCTATCAAGCTTCGAAAAGAGGAGGTTTGCTTAAGCTAAGACTAGAGGGAAACAGAGTAAAACTCACTGGACAAGCAATTTCTGTTTTAGAAGGAGAATTGAATTTATAGCTTAAGAAGATAGAAGTGGGAAGAAAGAAATGGGAAATTTCCTCTTTTAGCTTCGAGCTTCTTACTTCTAACTTCCAACTTAAACTAAATGAGTATTAACCTCCACATATTTTAGATTAAAAGATTCTGCCACACCTTTATAAACTACGTCTCCTTTAACGATATTCAACCCATTTTTTAAATCATTATTTTCTTTACAAGCTTTTTGCCAACCTTTATTGGCAAGTTCAATAGCATAAGGTAAAGTGGCATTGGTAAGTGCCAAGGTAGAAGTGTAAGGTACGGCACCAGGCATATTTGCTACGCAGTAATGCACTACGTCTTCTACAATGAATATCGGATCTTCATGGGTTGTAGGTTTGCAGGTTTCAATACATCCACCCTGATCCACAGCTACATCCACTATTACCGCACCGGGTTTCATTATTTTCAGCATATCGCGGGTAATAAGATGAGGCGCTTTTGCTCCCGGGATCAATACCGCGCCAATGACAAGATCCGCGTGTTTTATTTCTTCCATTATGTTGTAATGGTTAGAAACAACGGTAATGACATTGGCTGGCATAATATCTTCCAGAAATCTTAACCTTGGAAGACTTATGTCCATAATAGTAACCCTGGCGCCTAGGCCTGCCGCCATTTTTGCAGCTTGAGTACCTACTACTCCCCCACCAAGAATTACCACTTTTGCAGGTTTTACTCCGGCCACACCGCCAAGCAACACTCCCCTGCCTTTCATAGGCTTTTCCAGGTATTTTGCCCCTTGCTGAATGGCCATCCTTCCAGCCACTTCTGACATTGGGATTAATAAAGGTAAAGAACGATCGGGCTTTTCAACTGTCTCATAAGCAAGGCAAATCGACTGGCTTTCAATCATTGCATGCGTAAGCGGTTTATATGATGCAAAGTGAAAATAGGTAAAAACCAATTGATCCTTTTTGATGTGCTTATACTCAGATTCAATAGGTTCTTTAACCTTCATGATCATTTCAGCCTTTTTATATACGTCCTCTATATGAGGAAGAATTGTGGCACCGGCAGTCTTATACATTTCATCACTAAACCCACTCCCTTCCCCTGCAGTCGTTTGTAAGTAAACATTATGGTTTCTTTTCACCATTTCGGCTACACCTGCCGGGGTAAGCGCTACTCGATTTTCGTTATTTTTTATTTCTTTGGGAACACCTATTATCATATAAAGTTTATATGGATGTAATTTATAAACGGATTACGTCCAAATAAAAGATAATCCGGGGAAAAATTTTATAAAGAAGAAAGAGCATATAATGTGATATTAGTCTATATGCTTATGAGAAAATGGAAGAAATTTTAGTTAAAAGGAATTGTGGTTTTACTTTCTTTTACTATACTGTTCATTGACTCATCCTCCTCTACTGTTGCCCTAAAAAAGATCCTTGTTTCAGGAGTATTTTTGTCGTTGGTAGTAATCGAAACCGGTTCACTGAAATTACCCAATTGCTTAGGTAAATAAGTTAATTTAAGTTCAGCTTTCTGACCAGGTTGTATTTCATCAGGAAGAGCATTAGAAGTAATGCAATTACAACCGCTTTTAACAGCAACAAAACTTAAAGGAGCATTACCATCATTAGTAATGCTAATAATTTTCTCAAACCTCTTTCCCAAAACTACCTTCCCAAGGTTAAAGGAAGTTGCTTCAAACTTTGCATGGGAAGATGGAGAAATAAGAGGTTTAGCCACCACTATTCCTTTAATTGTCAATATCTTAGAGGAAGACTGAGCATTAGAAGTTATTGTTATGGTCTTTGTAAAAGCACCGGGCCTACCCTTGCTGTTATAAGAAGCTTTTATAACTCCTTTGTTTCCGGGCTTTATTGGTTCCCTTGTCCAGAACGGAGTAGTGCAACCGCATGACGCCTGCACATTCGATATAACAATTGTCTCACTTCCTTTGTTAACAAACTGAAATTCATGCGTTGCCATTGTTCCTTCCGTTACATTACCAAAATCAAAGCTTTCTTCAGTAAATACCATTTGTCCTTGAGAAAAACAAACGGACATGGAAACTATTATAAGAAGTTTGGTAGTTATTAGTCTTAAAACCATGGGAGATTAGTTTTTAATATGCTAATATAAGAATTAAATAAATAAAATAAATCCCGGGTATTGATTTTACGCTCCTTAAAATATCCAATTTTGATAGCCAAAGGTATTTACCTAATTTTGAAATCATCCCTATCTGACTTATGGACGAACTAACCTTAAAAGAGGATTCTAAAAAAACCTTAAATAAAAAGGAAATCTTAAGCGATTATAGAATAGCATGTGAAAGCAGACAAGCAAGTCTTTTTGGCCGAAAAGAAGTGTTTATGGGTAAAGCTAAGTTTGGAATATTCGGAGATGGGAAAGAAATACCTCAAATAGCAATGGCGAAGGCTTTCAAAGCGGGTGATTATAGATCGGGCTATTACAGGGATCAGACTTTTATGATGGCAATTGGGGAGCATACTTTACAGCAATATTTTGCGCAGCTGTATGCACATCCTGATGTGGAAAAAGAACCCGCTTCCGGAGGACGACTTATGAATGGCCACTTTGCTACCAGGATTATAAATGAGGACGGTACCTGGAAAGAACTAAGTAAGCTTAAAAATTCAAGTTCAGATATTTCCCCAACTGCAGCACAGATGCCCCGGCTTGTAGGGCTGGGTTATGCTTCAAAATTGTACAGAAATAACCCATTACTTCATCAATTTTCAGAATTCTCTAACCATGGCGATGAAATAGCTTTTGGAACAATAGGGAATGCTTCCTGTGCTGAGGGATTATTTTGGGAGGCGATAAATGCAATAGGCGTTTTACAAGTTCCGGTACTTTTATCTATTTGGGATGATGGATATGGAATTTCTGTTCCGAATGAATATCAGGTAACCAAAGCAGATATTTCCAAAATTCTTGAAGGATTCCAAAGAACAGAAGACGAGCCTGGTTTTGAATTATTTAAGGTAAAAGGGTGGGATTATGAAGCGCTGTGCAAAACATATATTCATGCTGCAAAAATTTGCAGGGAAGAACATGTACCCGTAATAATCCATGTGGAAGAGATGACCCAACCTCAAGGCCACTCCACTTCAGGCTCTCACGAAAGATACAAATCAAGGGAAAGATTGGCTTGGGAAGATGAGTTTGATTGTATCAAGAAATTAAGGGAATGGATTCTTGAAAATGAGATAAGTACTACTGAAGAACTTGATAAAATTGAAGTTCAGGCAAAAGAGTCGGCAAAAAAAGCAAAACACCAGGCTTGGGATGAATTTCAGGAAGAAATTTTAAAAGAAAGAAAGGCGGTTCTAGGCATTTTGGAAAATGCAGTTTCTAAATCCACACATAAAACCAAAATAAGAGAAATAGCGAGAGGACTGGAAAAAACCCTTAGTCCTTTATTTGCCGATAACATCAAAGCTGCAAAAAAGGCATTGTGGGCGATTCGTTTCGAAGATCAGCAAGAAATAAAAAAAGAATTACAAGACTGGATTAAAAAGGCAGAAGAGGAAAATAAACAACGTTTTAACTCTCATCTTTATAGTCAATCGATGATGTCTGCCATTAACATAAAGGAAATAAAACCGGAATATGATGAAGACAGCCCGATAGTAGATGGGCGAGAAGTTTTGCAAACCTTTTTCGATTTGGCTTTAACAAGGGATCCGAAAGTATTTGCTATTGGAGAAGATGTTGGAAAAATTGGAGACGTCAATCAAGCTTTTGCCGGGTTGCAGTCCAAACATGGCGAGTTCAGGGTAACAGATACAGGAATAAGGGAAGCGACTATTGTGGGACAGGGAATTGGTACAGCTTTAAGAGGATTAAGGCCGATTGTTGAGATTCAATATCTGGATTACATGCTTTATGCGCTTCAAACTTTGTCTGACGACCTTGCAAGTTTATATTACAGAACAAAAGGAGGTCAAAAAGCGCCGGTTATTATCCGAACAAGAGGACATCGTTTGGAAGGTGTCTGGCATTCAGGTTCTCCTATGGGCATGATGCTGCATAGTTTAAGAGGAATTTATATTCTTGTACCAAGAGATATGACGAGGGCTGCTGGAATGTACAATACCGTTCTTCAGTCAGATGACCCTGCGATAATTGTGGAAAGTCTGAATGGATACAGGCTAAAAGAGAGAATTCCTTCCAATCTTGATGAATTTACTGTTCCATTGGGAGTACCTGAGATTTTGAAGGCAGGAACAGACGTCACCATTGTAACTTATGGTTCTATGTGCAGAATTGTAATGGAAGTAGCAGGCTTATTGGAAGAAGCAGGAATAAGTTCTGAAGTTATAGATGTTCAAACGTTGCTACCTTTTGATAAAAACCATATTATACTGGAATCCCTTAAAAAGACCAATAAAATTGTTTTTACGGATGAGGACGTGCCTGGAGGAGCAACATCATTTATGATGCAAAAAGTATTGGAAGAACAAAACGGTTACTTCTATCTGGATTCCAAGCCGGTGACAATTCCCGCTCAAGAACATCGGCCAGCCTATTCTTCCGATGGAGATTATTTTTCTAAACCCAATGTAGAAGAAATCTTTGAAAAGATATATGCCATGATGAGCGAGTATTCACCGGGAGAATATCCAAACTTATATTAAATTAGAAAAGGTTCTGAACTTCAACTGAATCTGTCAGTATCTCATTACTTAAATTGAAAGCCCTATCTTTCACCTTAATCCTGAATTTTATTGACTTCTCCGAGATGATTCCTGCAAGACCGCTTCCAACCTTTTGATAATAAGTGATTGTTCCTTCAATCGGTTTAGGTTTTCCGTCATTATTCAATCTTTGAAACGCACCGTTTAGCGTTAATCCATCGGGTATTTCATAATCCTCATATTGGCCTGAGGCATTTTTAATTAATAACGAAATATAAAAATTAGGAAAGTCAGGATTTGAAACTATCTCATCTTTTCCATTGATGGGGACAACCATAGTAGGGTGAAATTTCGGATCGTCTTCTTTACCCGCATTATGTCCCAAATCGCCGTCACCATCCTTAAAATCAACCATGATTATCAAAGTCCCAATCGAATCTTTAGGTGGAACAGATAGTTCAGGATGGTGTTCATATTTTATAGAATTAAATTCAATTGTAGGTTCCGCAGGATATTTTGGTTCTACCAGGCAAGAGGAAATAAATAATGTTATAATTAACGTAACAAAAGAACATATAACATAAGATTTTTTCATATTTGAGTCCGAATCGCTTTTTAAACGTAAATACACCTATTCTGGTATTTAAATTATGAACTTTAAGGAAAGTTTCAAGGCAAATTTATATAATATTAACGAAGCTTCATTTGAAAGCGCTGCATTAGAATTATTTAATTTTCAATATAAAAATAATTCACTTTACAGAGCCTATGTTGACCAGCTTAAAATAAAGCCGCAAAAGATTGCCTCTATCTATGAAATTCCTTTTCTGCCTATTGATTTTTTTAAACAACATCCCATAAAAACTGGTGACTGGAAAGAGGAGACTACATTTGAAAGCAGCGGAACTACAGGCCAAATCAGAAGCAAACATTATATAGAGGATTTGCACTTCTACCTGGAAACATCAACCACGGTATTCGAAAAGGTTTATGGTAAGGTTGAAAATTATTCCATTATTGCGCTTTTACCTTCCTACCTGGAAAGAAATACTTCTTCCCTGGTTTATATGGCCAACGAATTTATTAAGAAATCAACTTCTGGAGACTCCGGGTTTTACCTAAATAATTATGATGACTTAGTTTTAAAAATCCAACTATTAAAAAATAAAAAAACACCAACCATCATAATAGGGGTTACTTTTGCGTTACTAGAACTGGCGGAAAGATTTAAGGGAGATTTGTCTGATATGATTATCATGGAAACAGGAGGTATGAAAGGGCGAAGAGAGGAAATTACACAAAGCGAGGTACATGATATAATAAAAGGAAGTTTTTCCGTAAAAAACGTACATACTGAATATGGGATGACTGAACTATTATCCCAGGCATATGCACAAAAAGAGGGAATCCTTGAAGGTCCTTTGTGGTTTAAGGTTTTGATAAGGGATGTTAATGACCCATTTGATTTAAAATCCAAAAAAAGAACCGGAGGCGTTAATATTATAGATTTGGCTAACGTTCATTCCTGCGCATTTATCGAAACAAAGGATATAGGAGAGAAGGTTGACGAGAAAAAATTTAAAATTTTGGGAAGGCTGGACAATTCAGAAATCAGAGGTTGTAATCTTTTAATACAATAATTTATTACATGCTTCTTGCTTTCAATTGCCCTTTTTGTATATTTTTGTTATTAAATATAAAGATTTATCTAACATGAAAATAAGACTTTTAATTGCAACGGCTTTTATACTTTTTGTTTCTTCTTGCACTTACAAGACCTGTCCGACATATTCAAAAGTGGTAAAAACGGATAAAACAGCAATAAAAGGATAATCCCTTTATTGCATTTTTTCAGTTTTATAGATTAAATGAAGTGTAATTTTTGGTCTCCTTTAAGGTAATCTCATTGTTACACATTATTACCAATCTTTCAACAACATTTCTTAACTCTCTTATATTTCCCGGCCAGTTTAGCGTCTTGAGATATTCCAGGGCATCTGGCTGAATTTTCTTTTTTGCTGTCCCGTATTCTTCTGCTATATCTCCTAAAAACTTATTTACAAGCAAAGGAATATCCTCAACTCGTTCTTTTAAGGACGGCACTCTTATAATGATTACCCCTAACCGATGATATAAATCCTCTCTGAATCGATTTTCTTCTATTTCCTTCTTTAAATCTTTATTCGTTGCAGCAATTACCCTTACGTTCACCTTAATCTCTTTCTCCCCTCCCACTCTTGTAATTTTATGCTCCTGTAATGCCCTCAACACTTTTGCCTGGGCTGACAAGCTCATATCTCCAATTTCATCCAGGAACAAAGTGCCATTATCCGCTTGTTCAAATTTGCCTATCCTTTGTTTAACCGCTGAGGTAAATGACCCCTTCTCATGTCCAAACAATTCGCTTTCTATAAGTTCACTGGGAATTGCTGCACAGTTTACTTCAATTAAGGGCGCATTTGAACGATTGCTTTTAGAATGAACAGCCTTAGCCACCAATTCTTTTCCAGACCCATTTGGACCGGTAACCATTACTCTGGCATCGGTCGGCGCTACCTTTTCTATGGTTGCTTTTACTTCTTTTATCGAATCAGATTCCCCGATTATCTCGTAGCCTTTAGAAATTTTCTTTCTAAGCGTTTTCGTTTCCTCAACCAGCGCTCCACGGTCCAACGCATTTTTTACGGTAAGTAACAATCTGTTTAAATCCGGCGGTTTTTGAATAAAATCAAATGCCCCTTTTTTGGTAGCATCTACGGCAGTTTCTATGCTTCCATGAGCTGAAACCATAATGAACTGGCCTTCCTTTCCAAGTTCTTTGGCCTTATCCAAAACTTCTATGCCATCCATTTTTGGCATTTTTATATCACACAGCACTACATCATATTCATTTTTCTTAAGGAGATCCAGTCCTTCTTCCCCATCTTTTGCCTCTTCCACTTCATAATTTTCATACTCTAAGATTTCCCTAAGTGTGTTTCGGATAGCTTTTTCGTCGTCGATGATTAATATTTTTGCCATAGGTTGTGTTTTAAAAAAAATAACTGCAAGCCTGTAAGCCGGGTTCTGTTTCCCAAATGAATTTGAGACTCTTATCATCTATCTAGCTCCGGCGTCACCACCGGAGTCCATCAACCTACCCGTTTCGCAAATAAAGCGAGCAGCCTTACTCCCGGCACAAGTCCGGGAAGCGAAACCTATTTGGTCTTTCAACCCGTAAGGTTTACCATGCGCCCAATGTCACCATTGAGCCGGTGAGCTCTTACCTCGCCATTTCACCCTTACCTCAAAAACCGAGGCGGTATATTTTCTGTTGCACTATCTGTACTCTTAAAAAAAGAGCCCTTCCTGTTAGGAAGTACGGCGCTCTATGTTGCCCGGACTTTCCTCCCCGATGAATCGAGGCGATAAGACGTCTTGCAGTCAATACAAAAATACAAGAATTACTAAGCAAATAGTTTCAATTCAAAAATAAATTAGGAGATAAAAATATTAGCTATCAGCAGTCAGGTATCAGGATTTCTATACCAGCCTAGAACTTTAGTTCAAATACCCCTGATTCTTCAATGGAATGTATTGTCAAATTAAGTGAAGAGGCACTTTTTAAAAGTCTTCCTGATACCTTTTTTGAGTTCGATCCATCTATAACAATCTGATTAACCTTAAATATTTTTGATATTTCTTTAAAATCGCCGATAGAATTGTTTCGAACAATTAATAAATCTATAGGAATCTTTTCTTTCTCTTTGTATTGAAATTTTTCTAAAGACTTATCAATCAAAAGCAGGGTCTTTCCTTTCCAACTAAGAAATTTAAAACCATTGCTCTCTTTAAGCCCTAAAGCTTCATCGGTCGAATCTTTAACTAAAATATGATTGCCCGCTGCAAATAATTCGACTTCAGAAGATTTATTGCTTTTATAGACTAGAATATACCTGGTATTTGACAAGGTGACGGTTCTCTTAATCTGAGACACTGAAAAAATGGAAACCACAATTAACATGGCCCAGACATATTTAAAGCTTTTGGAATAAAATAAAGCCAAAGCCAATCCAATAATAATATATAACAAAAATGTTTCTAAAGGATTTATCACCAAACCTGTTATAGAAGCTAAGGGTAAATCATTGGTAAAAAAAACAACTTTATTGCACAGCCAAACCATTCCTTTAATGATGAGGCCTAATAAGTCAGGTAAAAAAGGAAACTGGCCAAAGAACAAAAGCGAAACGCCGACATAAAGAATCGCTGATGTCAAAGGAATGATAATTAAATTAGAAAAAAGGAAGTAGGTAGGAAATTGTTGAAAGTAAAATATGCTTAATGGTGAGGTGGCGATTTGAGCTGCTATTGTAATCGCTATGGTTTTCCAGAAGAAATCAAGTTCCCAATTTTCAAACTCAAACCAACCATAAATTTTAGGATACAAATAAACTATCCCAAATACCGCCAGATAAGACAATTGAAAGCCGATATCCATTATTAAAAACGGATCGTAAACCAACAGACAAAAGGCAGATAAAGACAGATTGTTATAAGTGTTTTTCTGTTGTTGGAACATTTCCCCCATTACAAGAAAAGAAAACATCACAACTGCTCTTAGGACGGAAGCGGAAAGCCCTGTGACGAAAGCAAAAAGCCAGATCAGAGACAAAGAGAATAATCCAAAAATAACATGACCTTTTTTTATCCTCTTTATTCTGCCAAAGCCGAGTAGAAGCATCTTGAAAATAAGCGCCACATGCATCCCGGACACAGCAAGAACATGTATTACCCCAATCCTGGAATAAGCTGTTTTTAATTCGCTGTCCAGATCATGTTTAATTCCCAGAATTAAAGCAGAAGCCAGCGAAGATTCATTTTGACCTTTAATATTTTTCTTGAAAAGCGCCTCACCTTTTTTCCGCAGAAAAAGGGAGAAAGCAATTATTTTATTGCCCTGATTCTTCTTTATTATCGAATATTCCTTTTTTAAAAAATGCTGATGAAAGATCTGCTTGAAACTCTGATATTTCTTATAATTAAAATCATAGGGATTGTCGGGATGACGAACTTCAAAAGGTGATCCTTTAATTATCAGAACATCTCCATATTCAAATTTTCTAAGACTATCCTTTTTAGGTTGATAAATCAATACTCTTCCCGAAGCGTTTTCCCAACCCTTTTTGGTTTTTATCTGATCTATCTCCAGTTCTGCCTTAAACCAATTTTCCTTATTCTGTACTTCAGAGGCAATTTGTCCAGTATACCACAATATTTTCCTATCAAGATTTAGAATATGATCTTTATTATTTCTTTCATTTTGGAAATGGGTGATCAATCCGCCAGTGGAAAAAAGGAAAAGAAAAGCAAGCACACCGAAAAGATCCTGAAACAAGTACTTCTGATGTTTGGTGGAAACAGCATAAGCAATAAGATAGATTGCTAAACTGGAGATATTTAAACAAATCCATATTGAGGTGCTTGATGAGATATGTATCTCAAAAACGATCCCTAAGATGAGAAAGATTACATACCTTAAAAAAACATAAGGAGTCCAGGAAATTTTATGCATAACAGGATCACAATCAACACTTTTCTAATAGTGATAAAACCAGGAAAAAGTAACCCGGGGTAATGTGATAATTTGTTGATGTGATTATTTTCTGATGAGGTTAATGGTAAATTTTAAATTTTGAATGTTAAATGAAGTGAGGGAGTGAGATGATGTTAATGCTCTTATTCTGTAGGGAGGGAATAAAAAAAACCTAACAGGTTTTAAAGGCTGTTAGGTTTTTTTTATCAGAGAATTACTTATTTAGCATTAGTTACTTTTTTTGCTTTGGAATTACTTTTTACTTCTTCAAGCCGGAAAGTAGAAGTCCTGCTTTTTACTTTATATGACCAGTAAAGGACAAATATGCCAATCAAAACAAAAGGAATACTTAAAACCTGACCCATGTTTAGAGCAAGTTGATCTTCAAATGCTTCCTGGTTTTCTTTAAAAAACTCAACAAAAAACCTTTGTCCAAAAAGTGTGATGAGAAAAATTCCAAAAATAAGCCCATTATACATAACCGCTTTTCTGTTTTTCCAGATCAGGAACAAAACAGTAAATAGGATAAAACAAAAAATCCCCTCATATAATTGAGCAGGATGTCTTGCAAAATCTTCTCCATTCCTCACAAACACAAATCCCCAGGGTACATCTGTGGGCGTTCCTACAATTTCAGAATTTAAAAGGTTGCCAACCCTGATACATCCGCCGGTAAACGCTACAACTATTACCAGTCTGTCCAGCATCCAGAAATAATTATAGTTCTTATTCCTACAGAAAAGATAAAGCCCTGTAAGAATACCAATCGCTGCCCCATGACTTGCCAAACCCGCATAGGGTGGAAGAATGATTTGTAATGGATCGGTAAGGAATGTGGATGGTTCATAAAAAAGAAAATGGCCAAACCTTGCTCCTATAATGGTAGCGATAAAAATATATAATGTTAAAGATTCTACATCCTCTGCCTTTTTACCATCTTTTTTAAAAAAATGGAACATAAGCTGCTGACTCACCACAAACCCTACCAACCACATCACGCCATACCATTTTAAAGGCCAGTCAATTCCGGGAATTATAAAAATATCAGGGTCTACGTTCCAGATTATGTAAGATAAATTCATTATTTTCTATCGATAAAATTAAAATATTAAGGTGCATAAATAGGTTAAAAATGTTTCCTGTCAAAAATTTCCTTCATCACAAAAGCTGTTTTTATATTTTCAGGATCTTTTAAAAAATTAGCATAAGGGTTTAATGTTTTTTCTTCCTCGGGGTATTCAAATTCAATTTTATGTGCCTGTTCATAGTCAGAATCATACCTTTTTATTTCATTATAATTTTGCACTTTATCAAAATGATCGTGAAATTTCTCGGTCTTTAATCCTTCATAAGTCAACGGTTTCCTTTCCAGATTTTCCTTTTCTAAAGCTCCTTCCCTCTTTTCTTCATAAATTTTCCCTGGCTTGATTCGCTTTTCAGGCTTTACAACTTCTTTAGAATGTTTGATTTCTCTTTCAATATTTTTTATCGTTTCCTGTAATGTAGACTTCTTTTTTTCAGGAGGAGCGTCTGCATACGATCGGGTTGGCGTAGAATGAGGCAAGGGCTGTTTTGGCGCCTGTGGGAAATTAGTTTTTTGTTTGGCAGGCCCTTTTTTCATTTTAAACAGAGCATATATTACCACAGCCAAAATATAAAGTATTACTTTAAAAAGATCGTCCATTTAATTATTCTTTTAAGTTTCCACACTTCTTCTATTCCAACTCCATTTTCAGTAAATGTAGCTATATCTCTTACAACAATAGAAAATTTTTATCAATGGACAATTCATTTATTATATTAATTTTGTTTTTACACGTGAAAAATTTTCCATCCTAATGCTTCTGACAAAACTAGAAATAAAAGGCTTTAAGAGTTTTGGAGATAAAGTAATAATCAATTTTGACGAAGGAATAACAGGAATCGTAGGACCAAACGGATGCGGCAAATCCAATGTGGTCGATGCTATCCGTTGGGTGCTAGGCGAACAAAAGACCAAAGCCCTCCGCTCCGAAAAGATGGAAAACGTAATCTTTAACGGTACAAAAAACCGAAAGCCTACGCAGCTTGCAGAAGTTTCACTTACTTTCAACAACACCAAAAATCTTCTTCCAACAGAATATTCCGAAGTCACCATTACCCGGAAGTATTACAGATCCGGGGAAAGTGAATATATGCTTAATGGTATTGCCTGCCGGCTGAAGGACATTAACAACCTTTTCCTAGATACCGGTATTGGCTCTGACAGCTATGCCATTATTGAGTTGAAAATGGTCGATGATATTCTTAATGACAAGGACCATTCGAGGCGGGGGTTATTTGAAGAAGCCGCGGGTATTTCCAAGTTTAAGATCCGAAAAAAGGAAACCTTCAGAAAACTGGAAGATACGGACAAGGATTTGGAAAGAGTGGAAGACCTGCTTTTTGAGATCGGAAAAAATCTAAAATCCCTTGAAAAGCAAGCCAAACAAACAGAAGCATATTTCAAATTAAAAGAAGAGTACAAAGAGCTAAGTACAAGGCTAGCGCGAAAACTCATATGGAAATATTCAAACAGTCTTACAGAAATCAATGCTAAGGTCGAAGTTGAAAACGATAAAAAGCTGACTTTATCAAAACAAATAGCTGAAAAGGAGGCCTTACTTGAAAAAGAAAAAGCTGCTTTAATTAATAAGGAAAAGCTACTTGCTTCCAGACAGAAATCTTTAAACGAGCATGTAAATAAAATCAGGCAATACGAGAGTGAGCACAAAATTAAAAATGAAAGATTAAGATACCTTAACGACAAGGCCGGAAACCTGAGCGGGCAATTAGAACAGGATAAAAAAAGCAATGAGAGAGCGGAGTTTAGTATTGAAAGTCTTACCAACGAACTAAATAGTGCGGAAAAGATTTTCATGGAAACAGAAGCAAAAATTTCTGTTTTAAAAGCACAATACGAGGAGCAAAAAACCAAAACGACTTCCGTACAACAGCAGGTAAATCAGCTTAGCGCCCAACTAAAAGCACAACAAGAAGAAAATTATAAACTGACTAAGTCTTTAGAAATAAAGCAAATTCAACTTTCGTCCCTCAAACAAGAATTGGACAAAGCCACCACGGATTCCTCCAGTCAATCGGCTAACCTTTCTGATTTCGAAGTAAAACTTGATTATCTTGAAGGGCAACTTGAAGATAAGAGAACAGAAGAAGCCAATCTCAAGTCATTGGAAGAGGAAATTCAAAAAAGGATTTCTTCAACGGAACATCTGCTAGAACTAATAAAAGAAGAAAAAGTAGTACTGACAAGGAAACTGGATGCCAGTCAAAATGAATATAACCTGACCAAATCACTGGTAGATAACCTGGAAGGATTCCCTGAGGCCATTCGTTTCCTAAAGAAAAACTCCGCCTGGGGAAAAAACATTCCGCTTCTTTCCGATGTCATTTCCTGCGAAGAAAAATATAAGGTAACCATTGAGAATTTTCTTGAGCCTTATATGAACTACTATATTGTGGATAATATAGAACAAGCTTACCTGGCCGTAAGTCTTTTGACCGAAGCTTCCAGGGGCAAGGCCAACTTTTTTTTACTGGATTCTTTTGAAAACTACCATGGCACCACTGCCAAGATCATAGAAAATGCTACAGCGGCCTCAGAAATTATAGAATATGATGTCAAGTACAGAAAGCTGGTACAGTTTGTTTTGGACAATGTATATTTAGTCCAGGGAGGAAAAGATAGAATTCCAAAGGATCCTGACACCATATTCATTCTGGAAGATGGGCATATTACCAAAAGAAAACACAGCATTACAGGAGGTTCTATAGGAATATTTGAAGGTAAAAGAATAGGCAGGGCAAAAAATCTTGAGAAACTTTTGGTTCAGATAAATAGCCTTTCAACAAAACTTGAAGAGGTTAATTTAAACCTGAATGAAAAGATCGAGGAATTAAAGAATTTAAAATCAAATACTTATAGGTCTCAATTAGAAAGCCTTCAGACTGAAATTAAACTTCTTAGTGACGAGCACATTACCATTAAAACCCGTCAGGAGCAATTCCAGCAACTCCTAAACAGCAATACCTTAAGGAAAGAAGATATTCTGGATAAGATCACTGATATAACTGCAGAAATTGAAGAAACCACTCCAAAAGTAAGTGAAGTAGCCAAAGCGCTTAAAGATCTTGAGGAAAGCATTACGGATTTAAGGGAAGATGTTGACATCCAAAATGACTTGTTACAGCAAAAATCCGCAACTTTTAACCAGGAAAACATTCTTTTCTATCAGCAGCAAAACAAGGTAAAAGGGCTGGAACAAGAGATCGGACACAAACAGAATGCTTGGGAAACCAGCAAGGCAAGAATTGATAAAAACTTAGAAGATCTTAAGGAAACGGAGGATGAAATTAAAAGACTTCTTGAATCCGCAGAAAACAAAGAAGATGATTTGCTGGAATTGTATACCGAAAAGGAAACCATTGAAGAAGGCGTTCGCGAGATAGAAAAAGATTATTATTCTTCCAGAGGAAACATAGATGTAATAGAAAAAAGCATAAGAGAAGTTCAACGATTGAAGGAATCTTCAGATACCCTTATCAATGAATTCCAGCTCAAGTTAAATGAGCTAAAATTAAATCTTACTTCAATACGTGAGCGGCTTTCTGTGGAATTCAGCCTTAATGCCGATGACTTAGTTCATGAAGATGCTGAAGAACAATTGGATGAAGAAACCTTAAAGCAGAAAGTAACAGATTCAAAAAGAAAGCTTGAAAACATTGGACCAATAAACCCGATGGCGATGGAGGCTTATAATGAAATCAAGCAGCGAAATGATTTTATCCATGAACAAAGGGAGGATTTACGGAAAGCAAAAGCCTCTTTGATGGAAACAATCAACCAGATAGATACCATTGCCAAAGAAACTTTTGAGAAAGCCTTTTTCAGTATCCGGGAGAATTTTATCAAGGTATTCCGATCACTTTTTTCTGAAGAAGATAGCTGCGACCTCACCCTTTCTGATCCCAATAATCCATTGGATTCTACCATTGACATCATTGCAAAACCTAAAGGGAAGCGACCATTAACCATCAATCAATTATCTGGGGGAGAAAAAACGTTGACAGCTACTTCCCTCCTTTTTGCCATTTACCTTCTAAAACCTGCTCCTTTTTGTATCTTCGATGAGGTAGATGCTCCTCTTGATGATGCCAATATTGACAAATTCAACAACATCATTAAAAAGTTCTCTTCAGAATCCCAATTCATCATTGTGACGCACAACAAGCGAACAATGGCCAGTACAGATGTTATTTACGGTGTAACCATGATCGAGCAAGGCGTGTCGAGGGTAGTTCCGGTGGATTTAAGGGCTTTGTAGGATGACAGGAATGAGCGACGAAAAGGGGCGCTTTCCTAAAAGGCCAAAGCTTTCAATATAAGTTAGAACGGCTGTTTTGAATGAAAAAGAGAAAAATATTTACCTTTGTAAAATGGAATCACCATTAGAAATAGAGCGTAAAATCAAAGAAGCAAAACCCTTTCTTAAGGAAAACTTTTTAGTTGACCAGATCGGGTATTTTGGTTCTTTTGCCAGAGGCGATTATAGAGAAGATTCTGATGTAGATATAATAGTTGAATGCAGAAGAGGAATCGGCTGGAAATTTTTTGACCTTAAAGACTATTTAGAAGAGATTCTTGGAAGAAAGGTTGACCTGGTGACAGAAAATTCATTAAGGACAAAGTGGAAGAAATCAATCTTAAGCCAGGTAAAATATTTATGAAAAAAGAAGATAGAAGCTTTCTGGAATTCCTGGAAGACATGATTAATTCTATAGATAAGATTTTAAAGTATATAGAAACAGTTGAAGGTATTGAAGATTTTTTAAGTAATGATATGGTGATTGATGCTGTAACCCGGAATTATGAAATCATAGGTGAGGCAGCAAATAAAATACCGATTGAAATTAAAGAAAAATACCCGGAAGTACCTTGGAGACAAATGTATGGGTTAAGAAATTTTGCTGCTCATGATTATCACAAAATAGATCATAGAATCCTTTGGGAAATAGCAGAAGACCATCTTGTTGAAAACAGAATAATGCTCGAGGAAATTCTTGAAAAAGAAATTAATGCAAACAAATAGGCTAATACTCTTATTGCGGTTTATTCCTTCGTAATAACCCGTTGCATCATTTCAACAGGTTTCCTAAAGGAATGACATGCAGAAGTTGGATTAAAAAAATTGAATGCTGAGTGATGAAAATTCAACATTCAACACTCAGCATTTAACATTACCTTCCTCTACTTCTCCTCCCTTGAAAAAGAATAAGGAAAATCTTCTTCGTTTGTCCCTCTTTGTTTATTTGGCTGATTGGTCATTTCGAAATCAATGGTAGCGCCATTCATTAAATCTGGGTGACTCAACCAGTTTTTGGAATAGGTTTGTCCATTTACTTTAACAGCATTAACGTAGCGATTTTCAGCGCTGTTGTTTGGAGCGTTAATTATCAGGCTTTTTCCGTTCTCAAGTTTTACTGTTGCTTTCTTAAATAAAGGCGCTCCTATTACATATTGATCCGTTCCGGGGCAAACAGGATAAAAACCTAGAGACGAGAATACATACCATGCAGAAGTTTGTCCATTATCTTCATCGCCACAATAGCCATCAGGAGTAGGCTGGTACATTCTGTTCATCGTTTCCCTTACCCAGTATTGGGTTTTCCAGGGAGCACCGGCATAGTTATAAAGGTAAATCATGTGCTGAATCGGCTGGTTTCCATGAGCATATTGTCCCATATTCGCGATCTGCATTTCCCTGATCTCATGGATCACAAAGCCATAATAACTTTCGTCAAATATTGGTGGAAGCATAAAAACAGAATCCAGTTTGGAAACAAACCGTTCCTTCCCTCCCATCAAATCAACCAATCCCTGTACATCATGAAAAACCGACCATGTATAGTGCCAGCTATTTCCTTCCGTAAAAGCGTCTCCCCATTTGAAAGGATTGAAGGGAGATTGAAACTTTCCATCTTTGTTTTTGCCTCTCATTAAGCCTGTAGCAGGATCAAAAATATTTCTATAATTCTGACTGCGTTTGGCGTATAGCTTAATTTCCTTTTTAGGTCTTTTTAATGCCTTGGCCAATTGATAAATAGTAAAATCATTATAAGCGTATTCCAGGGTTCTTGCCGCATTTTCATTGATTTCCACATCATAAGGAACATAACCAAGGGAGTTATAATATTTAACCCCTTCGCGGCCTACAGCTGTCAAAGGCCCTTCATTGTTTGCGCCGTGTAACAAGGCTTCATACAAAATATTGATGTCATATCCTCTTAGTCCCTTGATATAAGCATCTGCTACTACCGAGGCCGAGTTGTTCCCAATCATCACATTTCTGAAACCGGGACTTGACCATTCGGGAAGAAAACCGCCTTCTTTATAATCATTGATCAAGCCTTCCTGCATTTCTTTATTTATGGAAGGATAGGCTAAATTGAGAAAAGGGTATAACGCCCTGAAAGTATCCCAAAAACCTGTTCCTGCAAACATATACCCGGGCAATACTTTTCCATTATATGGACTATAGTGAAGCATTTTCCCGGAAGCGTCAATTTCATAATGTTTTTGAGGAAATTGTAGGGTTCTGTAAAGGCAGGAATAAAAGGTTCTCACCTGATCAATTGAACCGCCTTCTATCAAAATTTTACTCAATTGCTCATTCCAAATATTTCTACCCTTTTCTTTTATAACCTCCAGTTTATCATTCCCAAGCTCTTTTAAATTCTGGTCTGCCTGCTCATGACTGATAAATGAAGAAGCTACCCTGGCATTTATTTGTTCTCCTTTTTGAGTTTTAAAACCGACGATAGCACCAACATGGTTGTCCTGCAATTCTGGCTTATTCACCATTACCGAGTCTTTCCAGGCGGAACTAAAAGTAAAAGGCTTATCAAAGACTACGACAAAGTAATTTTTAAAATTCTCAGGCACACCGCCACTATTTCTGGTAGTATATCCTATAATTTTATTTTCTTCAGGAATTATTTTAATGTAAGAACCTTTATCAAACGCATCCACAATTACAAAAGAGCTGTCTGTTTGCGGAAAAGTAAAACGAAAAATAGCCGCTCTTTCCGTGGGGGAAATTTCAGTGGTCACATTATGGTCGGCGAGATAAACGCTATAATAGTAGGGTTTAACGATTTCCGATTTATGCGAAAACCAACTTGCTCTTTGATCTTGATTGATTTTAATTTCGCCAGTAATTGGCATGAGTGAAAATTGCCCATAATCGTTCATCCATGGACTAGGCTGATGAGTTTGTTTAAAACCTCTTATCTTATCTGCATCGTGCGTATAGGCCCAACCATTTCCCATTTCTCCTGTTTGTGGTGTCCAAAAGTTCATTCCCCAGGGAAGGGCAATGGCAGGATATGTATTTCCATTGGACATAAGTGGCTTGGAATCTGTTCCCATCAAAGGGTTTACATAATCTACCGGATTGGTAACCTTATCGATGGTTTGTGCCTGGACTTTTATTGCTGACAACAGCACCAGAATGATAAATAATTTTCGCATTTATTATATTGTTTTACTTTAACTCAATTATTCAAAAAGGTTTATAATCCAGAGCGGATGGAGGAGGTGAAGATACTCCCCACTTTTTGTTTGGAATATTACCCATTTCCAGTTCCAAAATCCCGCCATTTATCAGTTCTTCATGGGTAAACCATGACTTGTTCCAGGCTTTCCCATTTAATTTTGCACTTTGAATATATTTATTTTCCTCGGAATTGTTTCTGGCATTTACTGTAAATGTTTTGCCATTGGACAATTTAATGCTGATTTTTTCAAAGGAAGGACTACCAATATTGTAAACAGGGATACCGGGCGTAACCGGATAAAAACCCATCATGGAAAAGACAACAAATGCAGTCATTCCGCCTCCGTCTTCATCGCCGGGGATCCCGAAATAATTGTCCGGGAACCATGTATTGATTAACATTCGAATTCTTTTTTGCGTCTTCCAGGGCGATCCTAGATAATTGTAGAGATAAGGAATATGAAAGCTGGGTTCATTACCCATTACAAATTGTCCAACAAGTCCAGTTGCATCCGGAAAAATATACCAAAGATGGTATTTACTCCTGCCTAAATCCTCCCGGAATAAATTGTCCAACTTTTCTTCCGCTTTCTCCTTGCCACCCATTTGCTGAAATAACCCCTGGAGGTCATGCTTTACATCCCAATTGTAGGTGTAGGCATTGTTTTCAGTGAAATAATCCCTGCCGCCCTGGCCACCGGAGAATTTAGGATCAAAAGGTTCAATCCAGTTTCCCTCAGCATCCTTTGGCCACATAAAACCTTTATCTTCCCGAAAAACATTTTTATAAAATACTGATCTTTTTAAAAACAACTCTTTATCCTTCCCTTTTCCAAGAATGTCCGCAATTTGAGCGATACACCAGTCATCATAGCTGTTTTGCAGGGTAACGGCCACAGCCTGCCTTCTTTCAAAATCATGGACTTCTTCTACCGTCTCCTTTTCTCCGGGTTTAAGCGCGGGCATATAACCATTTTCATTATAGAAAGAATCCAGGGAAGTAGCAGGACCATTTTTCCAGGGAAGAAGGGTAGCTTCCAACGAATTTTTCTTCAAACCTTCGTATGCTTTTTTCAAGTCGAAATCCCTAAGTCCTTTTGTCCACACGTCCAGGATCCAGGCAGCAGAATGATTGCCTGTCATTAAAGGACCGTCTCCTGTAGTCAAAGCAAAGGAAGGCATCCACCCTCCTTGTTCATACATTTTTATATAGGATTTAATTTTATCTTCCTCCATTTTAGGATTGAGAAGCGTTTGAAGCGGTTCGAGGGCGAGATAAGTATCCCACATCCAGTTGTCTACATAAAAAGGCTCGGTGGATTTATGCACTTTATGATCGTATGCGCTGTAGTATTGTCCATATTCATTTATGTTGATCATTCTTTCATAACAACGGTACAATGAAGTATAGAAAACTCGTTTTTGTTCATTTGTGCCTCCGTCTACATTAATCTGGCTCATTACCTTCTCCCAGACCTGTAACGCTTTATTTTTCACGCTATTGAAATCCCAATCAGGAATCTCCTTTTGTAAATTCGCTTTTGCCTGTTCAATGCTGATAAAAGATATGCCATAGCGAAAAGCAACTTTTTTTGCATTTCCGCCAACTTGAATTATTGCCGTTTTCTGGTCTTCAGAATAATTGGTTTTTATGATGTCCGTATTTAATTCTCCATAAAAAAAGGCCTTCATATCCATGAATTCCTCTGTTCCAGTAATCGTCCTTTTTCCTTCAAACCTTAACTGTCCTTTGTTTAAAATTCCAAACCGGATATGTTGAAGCTGATCCTCTACGAATGTAAACTGAAAATATCCACTTCTTGAAGCAGGCGTAAATTCTATGGTATCTCCTGTTTCTTCCAGCCGGGTTATGTAGTAATGCGGCTTAATTTTTTCCTGATCATAAGTAAATTTTTTATTCCAGCTACTACTATCCGTTTTGCCACTGAAGGGCATAATGGAGAAAAGCCACTGCTGGCGGTGAGAAGCAATGGTGAGGGGGAAATAACTTATCTGGTCATCGAGTTGATCCTTTCTGGCTGGAAAAACCCTAACCATGGAATTGGGTAAATGAACAGCGGGACGGGTAGGTTCAAGAATAAGTCCAACCCCACCAATGGTTGGATCAATATAGGAATAGTTGGAAGGTTTTTCCTGGGAAAACAAAGAGAAAGTTATAAATAAAAGGAAAAACGGTTTAAGTAAATGTTTATACATTTAGTGAAATTTTAAATACAAAGAATGCTTTAGTTATACCCTTTTAACTTATGTTCCCCTAATTAACCCTCCAAGGATTTAAAACCCTTGGAGGGTTTTGATTCCTCCTCCTTTCAGATCTTAAGGCGTATATCCCGGATTTTGTTCTCCAAATTCAGGATTTCTTTGAATTTCTGGTTCAGGTATTGGGAACAACAGATGCTTTTGTTCGAAAGTCTTTCCCCAATGATTTGCCTGGCCTACCATTTCCACAAATGTTATCTCTCCATTTGCGGCAGCAGATGTTTCCGGGAATTTTCTTGTCCTTACCATATCAAACCAGGTATGAAACTCAAAAGGCAGTTCCCTGAATCTTTCCTCCCATACTTCTTCTACAAATTGATCAGGTGGCAAGGCAAGTAGTTCGCTTTTTATCGTATTGATGTCAGTTTGCCAATATGCCCGTCCCCTCACCTGGGAAAGATAATCCACTGCTTCTGGTGTTATGCCTTCAGACTGTGCAATTGCTTCCGCTGCAATTAACAGGATATCAGAATAACGGTAAGCTGCTTTATCTTTTCCCGAACTGGCAGTTTGAAACAATGCCTGATCATCGTGCCACATATAGGGCGCAGGATTAAATGTTTTGGTTACCCCATCCTGCGTAAGTGTGGTATGAAAGTATTGTTTATTCTGAGCCCTAAGATCATTTACCGCATCATAACCCCATATAAATTCAGGCACAGGCAAATAACCTCCATTTGTGATGGCATAAGCAACATCATTGGCTAGAGCCAACGGATAAGAATAAGCAGGATAGCCACTTTGAGCAATCCCTATTTCATATTCATGAAAGAAAATATCCTCAATTGCAGAGGCATCACTTTTACGAAGTTTATTGTATGCGCTATTTTCTAAAACCACATTTCCTCCCGCCATTTCATGTTGCTCCAAACCATATGTACCGCTGACAATTACACTGCGAGCCATTGCTGCGGCATCTGCATACCGATTTTCCTGCAATGGAAATCCACTCATGGTCAGGTAAACCTCCGCAAGCAAAGTAGCCGCCGCACCTTTGGTAACGCGCTTTCCGTTGTCGGCCATAGAGCGTTCGGAAAGGCCGCCTTCATTTACGGCATACAGAAGGTCAGATTCTATTAAAGTATAAACCTCTTTTACAGAACCTCTGGGAATATATAAAGAGTCTTCAACGGATTCCACCGGATCAGTAACCACGGGAACTCCACCAAACATTCTTACAAGGTAATAGTAGGAATACGCCCTGAAAAAACGTGCTTCTGCTGACAATTGCCTCAATTCAGCATCTTCTAATCCCGGAGTGGTAGGAATATATTTAATCGCATTATTGGCTCTTGAAATACCAACATACAAATCATCCCATAGATCCCCCAAATAATTGGATATATTATTACCATTAAGTGTCAGCTGCTGGGTATGCTGCACATGTGGCTCCTGACCCTTATATTCATTATCAAAAAAACCAGACATATATTGACCGAGCATTGCCCGTGTTCCGGAATATACTCCTCCGTCAAACATTTGAGGGGCGCCATTTCTGTAAAGGGAGTTTACCGCGTTGAATGCTTGAGCAGGCTCACTGAAATTTGATTCCGTGCTCAGCTCATCTTTTGGCTTTTCTTCCAGAAAATCCGAGCAGGAAAAATTAACAAAGCCTGTTAATAATATAATTAATGATATTTTTTTCATGGCTATAGAGCTTTAAAATTTGACATTTAAACCAAATGTATATGTCCTTGGTTTTGGATATTGGAAGAAAAAGATATTTTGACCCCATTGTTGATCGGCTCCTGCCCAGGAAGTTGCTTCCGGGTCATATCCTTTAAACTCATCCGAATGAACTACAAATGCATTTTGCAACGTGGCATAAACCCTCAATCCTTTAAGATTTAATCCACCAAAAATATCCGGGTTAAAACTGTATCCCAGGGAAAATAAATTTCCCCGCAAATAAGAACCATTTGCCACCCAGCGACTGTCTAGCTCACTATTTTGTCCTGCATAGGCCTGATTTCGGATTTCCTGAACCATGGTATTTTGATTGTTTTCAGTCCAGCCCTCCGTCAAAATGGTTTTTAACCCATTGGCAATTCCTGACCTGTCTTCTGTGGAGTGGAAAAATTCCTGAAGGATTTCTACGCCATATACAAATTGAAGGTCTATAGTCAAATCAAAGTTTCTATACCTGAAATTGTTGATAAAACTACCTGTCCAATCCGGGAGTCCTTTGCCCAGGATTTTCTTTTCAGTGGAACGCTTGGCTTCACCGGGCAAGTATCCTCGCTCTGCAGCTTCATCTGCTTCATCCGTTCCCCAAATTCCCAGACGTTCATATCCCCAGAAAGAACTTAAAGACTCTCCTACACGAAGAATGGTTTGGCTACCTGAAACCCAGAAAGGTCCAGGTTGGATGTCTTCATCGTTTTCTCCAAGTTTCTCAATCCTGTTCTTGTTATAATTCACATTAAAAGTAGTTTCCCATCCAAAGTCTCCCCTGTCTATGTTCCTTGTGTTTAAAAGTAATTCTATACCTTGATTGGAAACAGATCCTATATTATCCCTGACAAAATCAAATCCTGTGATGTGAGGAACAGGTCTATCCAAAAGTAAATCGGTTGTTAACCGGTGGTAATAGTCAAATTCCAATCCTATTCTTCGTTTAAATAGTCCAAGATTAAATCCTATATCAAATTGCCTGGTTCTTTCCCATTTTAGATTAGGATTGGCTAATCTGTTGACATAAGTATCTGTTGCACGATTTCCGCCTAGCAATACGGTACCCGCAGAAACTGTGGCAAGTGACAGATAAGTTGGAATTTCGGTATTACCCGTTAATCCAAGGCTGGTTCTAAACTTTAATTCATTAATATTGTTGTTGCCTGCCAGAAAATTCTCATTTGAAATAATCCATCCCAAGCCTATTGAAGGAAAAAATCCATATTTATTGTTTTCCCCAAACCTGGAAGAGCCATCCACCCGTCCTGTAAGTGTCAATAGGTATTTATCTTTGAAGGTATAACCTGCCCTAAGAAAGTAAGAGTTCATTGCCCATTTATCGTAATCGGATTGAGGTGAACCTGGTTGACTTGCAGCCTGAATTCTATTGTATTTAAAGAAATTATCAGAGAAGCCTTCTGCGGTGACCCAATTGCTTTGATAAATTCTTTCCTGCCAGCTTAACCCGATTACGGCGTTGATTCTATGGTTTTCGAAATCTTTATTGTAGGACAAATAAGTTTCTTCCTGCCAGTAATTCACATTTGTATTTTGAAGATAGGCGCGACCAAGAGGAGAAGAAATATTAAGTAAATCCGTTGGATAATATTCCTGAAAAGCCCTGTCATGTCTGTCAAAACCAAACTGTGTTCTTAAATCAAGTCCAGGCAAAATATGGAAAGTCAAGTAGGCATTACCAAATAGTTGAGTTCTTCTTCTCAATCTTTCCTGTGTTTCTGACACATGAACCGGATTTGCCATAGGTTCCACATTATATTTATCGGTAACGCCCGTGCTATTGCTCCAGCTTCCATCCGGAAATTTTACCGGGAAGATTGGTGGCATTTCAATCATGGTACGTCGTGGCATTTGGTGTCCTCCGCCTTCTTCAGCCTCATTCTCTTTTGTATAATTCACCAAAAGATTAATCCCTACCGAAAGCCATTTTTTGGGATCAGCATCATAGGCAACTTTTCCATTTATTCTGTCCAGCCAGCTATTTTTCATTATTCCTTGCAATTGTGAATAATTCAGGAAGGTTCCAAATGAAGATTTTTCCGCCCTTTGCTGAATAGACAATTGGTGATTGTGAGATACTGCAGTTCTGGTAGCTTCTTCCTGCCAGTCGGTATCATATAACGGATTTCCATTGGCATCAAACAACCTGGGATCATCTGTGGTAAAAACAGGAAATTCGTTTAGATCCGGGCGGTATTTTGGAGTATTTGCCATACCAGTTTCTACTACCTGCAGCCATTCCTCCGCATTTAAAAGGTCCATTTTTTTCCTGATTTTCCCTACGCTTATATAAGTATCGTATCCGACAACGATTCCCTCTACTTTGGCTCCTCTCCTTGTACTTATTAATATTACCCCGTTAGCTCCACGGGCACCATATATAGCAGTGGAAGAAGCGTCCTTTAATACTTCCATACTCTCGATATCGTTGGGGTTCAGGAACTGAATATCCTCCATTACTACTCCATCTACCACATACAGCGGACCGGAATTTGCATTAATGGTTCCTACACCTCTGATTACCACCCTTGGGCTACTTGTCGGAGAACCGGAATTAAGGAAAACATTTACTCCGGCAACCTTACCCTGTAATCCCTGAATGGCATTATTCACAGGGCCCCTTAACAAATCCTCGCCATCAACTACTCCGATGGCGCCGGTAACATCCGATTTTTTCTGCGTTCCATATCCCACGACCACAACCTCGCTTAAAGCTGTGACATCTTCCAGAAGCGTAACATCTATTATCGTCCTTCCATTTACTGCAACTTCCTGAGAAGAATAACCTATGAATGAAAATACCAATACGGAATTATCATCAGTCACATTTAAGGAATACTTTCCTTCTATATCGGTGACCGTTCCTAAAGTGGTTCCTTTTATTACCACGCTCACACCGGGAAGAGGTTCGCCTTCATCATCTTTTACGGTTCCGGAGATTACCGTCGCCTGAAATAGCACCAGTTCGGCCATAAAATCCATGCTTTTTAGAAAAGAAGCGCCACTGCTGCCGGAAGACCGGCTTTTGTCCTCTTCTCCGGGTGACAGTTTCTTTTTTTCTATTATTTTCCATTCCTTTTCATTCTTAGGAGAAATTATATAATAATTTCCCTCAAGCTTTTGAATTTTTAAATCAAAAGAACCTAATATATTCGCCAATGCCTCTTCCAAACCCGATTCAGCATTCTGCAATTCTTCAACTTTTACCGTTTTATCTTTTATCAGATCTTCTTCAAATCCGATACTTACTTTATACTTTTTCTCAAATTTTAAAATTATGTCTTTCAGAGTCGCGTATTCCGTTCCAATATCTGACTGACTTTTATTGTCAGGCTCTGATCCAATCGATGAAGCAGAAGCATAGAGCTGTCCATATGAGAAGTCGGAAAGACTCACCATAGCAGCTATAAGCAGTAGTCTTAAAAAGCCCTCCTTAATTTTTAGCTTTTTATCGAAGATTTTGTTTGTAAAAATGAGCTTTATCATATTATTTAGGGTTAGAATATAATAATAGACCTGTCTGTTTCTTTAGCCTCGCAAGCATGATTCAGGCAGGTTTTATTTTTTGTTTTCCAGTATTAACCGGTTTTCATTTTGAGTAATGTTAATTTGAAATATCCCTGACATGGCTTTTATCAATATATCTATGTCGTTAGCAGGATAACTTCCAGTCAGATTACGATTGCCAATTGATTTGTCTTTTATGATTACAGATAACCCGTAGTTATCCTCGAGAAGCTGCGCAATTTCGCGAACAGGGGTATTTTTAAACTCCAGACGATTATTCTTCCAGGAAGAATATAACTCAGGACGGACCTTTCTCTTCAGGTACTTTTCATTTTTCAATGAATACTGAACCATTTCTCCCGGTTTCATCTCCACCTTATTTTTATGATTATCCGATAATTCAACCTTTCCTGAGTTAAGGACAACCTTTACGTTACCCCTTCTGCTGTTTACGTTAAATTGTGTACCAAGGACAATTACATTCAGGTCTTCTGCTTTGACTATAAATTTTTGATCGTTGGCTTTGTGAGTAACCGAAAAGAACGCCTCTCCCAACAAGCTGACCACACGCTCCTTTTCGCCGGACCAGTTCTTTTTGAAGGTAATGGAAGAGTTGCCATTTAAAGTAACTATCGAACTATCAGGCAAAAGCACTTTCCTGGTTTCTCCATAATTGGTGGAATAGGCGATAATTTGGCTTTGATTATATATGTAGTAACTGAGGCCTGCAAAAATTATAAGAATGACCGAGGCTGCAATTTTCTGCCAAAACGTAAAATGAGGAATTGATCTTTCTTTTGCTTCATCTCTTTTCAATTCAGCCTTGAGTTGTAACCACTCTTTCCGGATTTCTTCATCAGCAACAGGTTTTTCCCAAAATTCCAAGTTTAAGAGAATTTCCCTGGCTCTTTCTACCGATTCCTTTTTATGAGGATTTCTGTCTACCCAAGCTTCCCAAAAATCATTTGCAATCCGGTCCGAGCCTCTTACCCAGTCTTGAAAAATTTCATCAAGAATAAAATCCTCCGTTTGATAGTTTGAATAATCCATAAATTAGTGGGTTGATGTGTTAAGCTGGGATTTAAGCTTTTTAGCTCAATCCCATACGTTTATTTTTCTTTTTTCTTTAAACAGATATCAGGCCTTTTACCTAAATAGACCGGAGGAGTCTTTTTGTACTCGGTTTCTAGAAAAAATTTTTAGATTTTTTTTACAGAATAAGGAATGAGATGAGCACGAGAAATTTTCTACCCTATTTCAAGGCAAATCAGCAGGTAAAGGAGTTTCTCAGGAACTTTGGCTTCTTTTCTTAATATCGTAATCGCCTGATGAATGTAATTACGTATGGATTGATAATTTACATTCATGATTTCTCCTATCTCATCATAAGTTAAATTTTGATAAAACTTTAGATAAACAGCTTCTTTTTGCCTTTTGGAAAGGCGATTGAGGAGGTTAAGGAAATACTCCTGTTGTTCCTTTTCAAGCTGGCGGGATATGATCACGTTTTCGATGGAAAAGACAATTTCAAATTCATAGTCTTCGCTCAAGGGATAACTGAATCTGTTCTTTTCGCTCTTTCTTCTTGCAATTTTTCTTCTCAAAGACTTTAATAAATAAAACTTTATTGAAGGTGCATTTCCCAGATTGCCTTTATTTTTCCATAAAGAAATGAATAATTCCTGAATACAATCCTTGGTCAGGTCAGGATCATTGGTAAGCTTAATTCCATAGTTGTACAGAAAAGAATAATAAAGGCGGAAAATCCTGGAAAAGGACTTTTCATCTCCCTCTTTAAAATTATTCCAAAGATTAAAATCCTCTATCAGGTCCTTTTCTTTGTCTAAGTTCATTGGTTGAATAAACTTTAAGCTTTACAAAACAATAAGTGGAACGTAATATTCCGAAACAGGTTAGTTTAATTATTTTTTATTCATTTAAATTATTAAACCTCAACAATTAAATTGATTCTACTTTACAAAAGTCGTTTTTTCTCATTAGAGAATGTTTGCTTTTTTAATAATCTAATTTTCTTCCCTTTATGTATAAAGTCGTCAACCATGTGAGAAGAATTTTGGAGACAATACTATTATTGTCGAAATAAAATTGAGACAAGGAGCTACTAAACTAAGTAGTAATACTTAATTTTTAAAATCCCCTAGAGTACTTAAAAAAGCTACATTTCCTCATTCTACTTTTGCATCATCAAAAACAGACACATTATTAGAAAGGCAACCGGTGAAATAATACTTCCGATCCTGCTCGAAAATAAGGTGTTTGGTGGTTAAAAGAAAACATAAAAAAATAATTTCAAAAACTCAAAATTTAAAATTCATGCAATCATTAAGAATCCTGGCAATTGTTGCCGCAGCACTATTGGTATTTTCTTCTTGCGAGGAAGATGAAAAGCCTCAAAGCAAAACAAGTATTTTAACTTCCAAAAACTGGAAGATGACCGCTCAAACTGTTAATCCTGGATTTCCTATCGGCAATGGTGCGGTTATCACAGATTTTTATGAGCAATTCTATGAAGATTGTGACAAGGATAATACCAGAAATTTAATGAGAACGGCTCCTATTCCGAAGATGAAGGTGCTACAAAATGTGACAGCGAAGATCCTCAGACTATTCCTGGCTCCTGGGCCTTCAATACAGATGAAACTATTATATCAATAACTGAAGATTCTGAAACAATAAGCTTTACTATTTTAGAACTTACCAACACCACCTTAAAAACCAAGCATACAGAAAAATATGAAGGCATCAATTATTCAGTGACAACCATATTTGAAAAGAAATAAACAGGCAGAGGTTAAAGTATATTTTAAAAGTTAAAAAGGACAATTGCGAAGTGAAATCAAATCCACTTCGCAGTTTGTCTTTCAGTATAATAATCTTGCCTAATGATCAGAATTTTAAAAAAGATCATATCTTCAAATTTTATTGTAAGCGTATTGATTGTCGTTTCCGCAATTTTAAGTTGTATAAATAAAAAAGTGGATTATATAGAACCTTATGCACTTATTTATCACAATTTAACACCGGAGAATTGCGAACAGGGCTTAAACGAAATACCAAATAATACTTCCAGCCGCAACAATTCCCACATCCGAGAATTCAATCGGTTCATCTATTGTCGATAACTTCCGTAAGGGAAATAACCAGCCTTTCTATTTCCTTTGCTGTTTGTTCATCAGAAAATCCACCTTTCTCATTCAATTTACTCCTTGCCCCTTTGATCAAGAGCCTGGTTGATTCTGTCATTTTTGCACCTACCGTTTTCATAATAAGGGTCAAGGATTCAAAAGCTTTCTCCCCCATACTTGAGGCTACAATAAGAGCGGTAGGTTTATCAAGGAAAATAGTGGTAGAAACTGTCCATTCAATGGCGTTTTTCAAAGAACCGGGTAAGCTGAAAACATATTCCGGGGTACAAATTATAACGCCCTCTGCAGCTTCAATTTGCTTGCGGAAATTTTTAACATTCGTTGGTACTTCCTCTGTATCGAGGTCAGGATTATAATGAGGTAAACCGTCAATTTCGTTGAAAATACACACCTCCATGGCTTCGGAATAAAGAGTGGCAATAAGTTTCAGGATAGCTTCATTTGAAGAGTTTGTTCTTGTACTCCCGGATATTGCAAATATTTTCTTCTTGCGGTTTGCCATTTTTTCAGTTGAATGCTCGAATTTAATTTATTTTTTACTTCAATATTTTTATGTTAAAAATAGGTTAATAGTCAGGGTGTAAAGAAAACTATGATCAGACTTCTGCGTCGCACTTCTTCTACACATTGATTTACCATCGTAAATAATAATCAATGCCAACGTTGGCATTGATTGGCTTTTTTTCTAATTTTAATGCTCTACCCTATTGAAAGCATTAATTATGAAACATTTAACAGCCTTGTTGATAATCTTAAATCTTGCTTTTTCTACTGTATCATCCGGACAGCGGTATAATTTTTCGCACCTTGATATAAACAACGGGCTGTCTCACAATCAAATAAATTATATACTTAAAGACAGCAGAGGTTTTATGTGGTTTGGCACTCCTTCGGGATTAAACCGTTATGATGGATATCAATTTAAAATTTTCAGCAACAAAGCCAATGACTCCACTACGCTGGACAACAACAACATCACCACTTTATTTGAGGGCCCTAATGGAAATATCTGGGTAACGACCAGAACCGGTTTGAACATTTACGATCCTCAAACTGAGTCATTCCTCCCCGAATCAAATTATCTTCTAAAGAAATACTTGCTAGACAGCGCAGCTATTTCACAAATTTACAAGGACAAACAGGGTTCCTATTGGTTTATCAGTTACAATGAGGGCATCACTTTTTATCCAAAATCAGGAAGGTCGGTCAAACTTAAACATAACCCAAAAGACAGTACTACGATTCTTTCCGATGAAGTTTCCTGCATAACACAGGACGTGAAAGGAAACTATTGGGTGATCCATAGAAATGGTGCACTAGAAAAACTGGACGCCCAAACTCATAAAGTAATTTACCGCAACGAGGGCATAAAAAGCAGTCTCGGCAATCAAAGTTTTGGCCATAACATCATCGCTGATAAAGATGGCGATCTATGGATTTTTTCAACCAACAACAACTATGGGCTTTTCTTGTTTAAACCTGCCAATAATACTTTAACTCATATTCACAAAAACTCCTCCCCACTCAGGCTTAATACCGACATTGTAAGAGGTGTGGTAGAAGATGACAAAGGCTTAATATGGATCAGCACAGATCATGGAGGAATAAACTTATTAGACAAAAAAAACCTTTCGGTTACGTGTTTATTAGAGGACCCCAACAATGAAAAAAGCTTAAGCCAAAACAGTATCAATGCGATATACAAAGATGATGAAGGCATTATCTGGCTGGGCACTTTTAAAAAGGGAATTGATTATTATCATGAGAATATATTGAAGTTCGAACTCTTCAAAAATCAGGTGACTAACCCAAACAGCCTTCCTTATGACGATGTAAACCGATTTGTAGAAGATGAAAATGGAAATTTGTGGATCGGCACAAATGGAGGGGGACTTATTTATTTCGACAGATGGAAAAATAGTTTTAAACAATTCCTGAGCGGGCCTGAAAAGGGAAGTTTAAAGAGCGATGTTATCGTCAGTTTGTGTATTGATTCAGATAAACAATTGTGGGTAGGTACATACTATGGCGGTTTGTACAAATACGACGGAAAGGAATTTATTCAATATAAAAACGATCCTAATGATCCTGAAAGCATCAGCGATGATAACATCTGGGAAATTTATGAAGATTCTTATAAAAACCTGTGGATAGGGACGTTAAGCGGCGGGCTTGAACTCTTTGACCGGGAAAGAAACAAATTTATTCATTATAAACTTGGGGGAATTAACTCCATTCATTCAAACTACATATCCTCAATTTTGGAAGACACCAATGGAAATCTTTGGATAGGAACTTCAGATGGAGTAGATGTTTGGGAAAAAACTTCAGGAACAATTTTGCATTATGTCCATAAGGAAAAAGATACTACAACCATTTGTAACAATAACATTCTTTCCATTTTACAGGACAAAAAAGGAGATATGTGGATTGGGACCAGCGAGGGACTGAATCTCCTTAACAAGGACCGGAAAGTAGTAAAAGTTTTTACAAGGGAAGACGGACTTCCACACAATTCTATTCTTACCATTTTGGAAGACAACAAAGGGAGCTTGTGGATCAGCACGCCCAAAGGCCTTTCCAACCTAATTGTTTCACAAAATGCAGATGAATCTTATTCTTACAGGATCAAAAATTACAACGAACCGGACGGACTTCAGGGAAAAGTATTCAATGAAAATGCAGCGCTTAAAACCAGGAAAGGTGAACTGATATTCGGAGGTGTCAATGGATTCAACATTTTTAGCCCTTCAAAAATTGAGGAAAATAAAAGGATACCTAAAATTATATTCTCTGATCTGCAGGTATTTAACAAATCTGTAAAAGCAGGAGAAAAGGTCAATGGAAGGATTTTACTTCCCAAGGCCATTTCCAAAACTTCAGAATTTATTCTCCGGCATGATGAAAATATCTTTTCCGTAGAAGTCTTAGCACTCAATTATTTTCATCCCGAAAAAAACAAATACCAGTATAAGCTTGAGGGATTTGACGATACCTGGAGGAACCTGGAGGAAAGTTCAAGAAAAGTAACTTACACCAACCTTGATCCGGGCGAATATATTTTAAAAGTAAAAGCTTCAAACAATGATGGGTATTGGAACAACACCGGCAGCAACCTTAAAATCAACATCCTTCCGCCTGTCTGGAAAACAAAAACAGCTTATGTTTTCTATATTATTCTGCTCATTGCTCTTCTATGGATTGCCCGAAAAATGATCATTGCGAGGGCAAGAATGAGGTTTACCATAGAACAGGATCGACAGGAAGCATTGAGGATTCACGAACTCGACATGATGAAGATTAAATTTTTCACCAATATCAGCCATGAGTTCAGAACACCTATAAGTCTGGTAATTACTCCTATCGAAAAAATACTGAAAACGATCCACGATCCGGATCAAAAAAGCCACCTTCAAGTTGTTCACAAGAACGCAAAACGTTTGCTGAACCTTGTAAATCAATTGCTTGACTTCAGAAAAATGGAGGTGCAGGAAATTAAACTCAACTTATCGGAGGGAGATATCATTGATTATATAAAAGAGGTAATATCTTCCTTTTCAGACATCTCAGACAAGAAGAACATTAAATTCTCTTTCCACTCAAATGTTAAAGAGCTAAATACCTTTTTCGATCAGGACAAGCTGGAAAAAATCTTATTTAACCTTCTTTCCAATGCTTTCAAATTTACGCCTGAAGGGGGAACGGTTTCCGTTGATTTGTCTCTTAAAGAATCAAACGTCACTACTAAAGATCAACACCTGTCAATAAGCATCAAGGATACAGGAATCGGGATACCGGCGGAGAAACATTCAAAGATATTTGAACGATTTTTCCAGAATGACTTACCTGGTAGTCTTGTAAATCAGGGAAGCGGAATTGGATTATCCATTACCAAAGAATTTGTAAAGATCCACGGAGGAAAAATCGCTGTCGAAAGCGAACCGGAAAAAGGAAGCTGTTTTATAGTAACTCTTCCGATAACGGAAATCAACAGTTTCGTAATAGCAGAATCAGCAGAGGGGGAAGAAATTGGCATTCAGAAAGGAAGCTCAAAAATAATGTTGCAGCAAGCCAGAAAAGACCCGCATAAACAAAATTTATTATTGGTAGAAGACAATGAGGACTTTAGGTTTTACCTGAAAGACAACCTGAAAACTTATTATAATATTACCGAAGCGGGGAACGGAGCTCAAGGATGGGAACAAGCGCTTAATGAAATTCCTGACCTGATTGTAAGCGACGTAATGATGCCTGAAATGGACGGCGTTCAGTTTTGCAAAAAAATAAGAGGCGATTTGAGGACCAGCCACATTCCGTTTATCCTTCTGACGGCCCGTTCGGCTGAAGAACAAAAACTGGAAGGATATGATGTAGGTGCGAGCGATTACATCACCAAACCTTTCAATTTCGAAATCCTGCATTCAAGAATAAAAAACCTGATAACGCAAAGGGACCTAATGCGAAAGTCCTTCAAAAACTTAATTGAAGTTAAGCCCAATGAAATAGAGATCGTCTCTTTAGATCAAAAGCTGATCAAAAAAGCAATTGACATCGTGGAAGCCAACATCTCCAATCATGAATTTTCAGTGGAAGATTTCAGCAAAGAAATCGGGATAAGCAGGGTTCATCTTTATAAAAAACTACTATCGCTGACTGGAAACACTCCTGTAGAATTCATAAGAATCATAAGAGTAAAACGTGCCGCAGACTTACTAAAGAAAAGCCAGCTCACTGTTGCAGAAATTGCCTATCAGGTGGGTTTTAACAATCCGAAATATTTTGCACGGTATTTCAAGACCGAATTTAACATGATCCCTTCTATGTATGCAAAGAAGTTTAAGGAGGAGTAAGGAGGGGGTTGGAGGTATGAGGCGTGGGGTACGAGGATGTTAAAATTAGTGTCGTTCCTTTAGGAATCTTGTTGGCTATTCTCTTCAAGTGAATTTAATTGCATTTTCACCTATGCATTCTGAGTTCTCATGACGATCTTGAAAGCTTTGGGAAACCATACCAAAATCACCCCTAAATAAAAACAAATCCGCACCTACAGTTAACATTTCATACCCTAGTTCGAAACACAATTACATCCTCCTTTTGCACTGCCTTTTTAATTTTGGTTTGAATGACTTAGGGCCCATTCAAATAAAATTTTGAAAAGTTTTATACCCCAATCTCTTCTATAAGGGATATAAAAATGAGTCGCATTAACCTTTATTTAAAATGAAAAGATTTACCCTTTACCTTATTCTTTTTATTGCCTTTTCCTGTGATAAAAAAGAAAAGTATGAAAAGCTAAAAGATGGGATAATTGTTCACTTTGAAAATAAAAATAACGAAACTGAGCAAATTCACCTTCAGGTCATTTCTGACAGGATCATTCATGTAAGGGCTACGCCTTCGGATTCTTTTTCCTTCAGGCCAAGTTTGATGGTGATTGAACAAGAACAAAAGATTGCCGATTGGTCGGTAAAAGAGGAAGACAATACGATTATCCTGCAAACGGATTTTATAAAAGCAAAGGTTTCTGCCATTACCGGAGAAGTAATTTTCACCGACTTAAATGATAACCTGTTCGTAGAAGAACTTAAAGGCGGAGGCAAAAAATTCCACCCCCTAAAAATTGAAAATGAGAATGGTTACCAAATAGTTCAGGTTTTTGAATCTCCAAAGGATGAAGCTTTTTATGGATTGGGGCAGCACCAGAACGATGTAATCAACTATAAGGGAAAAGATGTAGAACTTATACAATTTAATACCGAGGTGGCGGTCCCTTTTGTAGTTTCTAACAAAAATTACGGCATCTTATGGGACAACTATTCCATCACAAGATTCGGCGACAGCAGGGAATTCAAGCAGCTGTCCGGACTTAAACTTTATTCAAAAGAAGGGGAAGAGGGAGGCTTAACTGCCATTTACTTTGACAAGAAAGATCCCAAACAAATCTATATCACCAAAAAAGAAAATTCCATTGATTATGAATTTTTGGATGACCTTTCAAAGTTCCCTAAGGAATTTCCTCTTGCTGATGGAAAAGTTACCTGGGAAGGAACATTAGCTTCTGATCTTTCAGGCAATCATAAATTCCTCATGACTCATGGAGGATATATCAAGGTCTGGCTGAATGGTTATTTGATCATCGACAAATGGAGACAATGCTGGAATCCTAGTTCATCAAGATTTGAACTTGCTATGGAAAAAGGCAAAAAATATCCGGTGAAAATTGAGTGGATCCCCGATGGAGGAGAATCCTATCTTTCACTCAAATACCTTGAGCCACTTCCTGACGGAATGCAGGACAAGCTTTGTTTTTCTTCGGAAGTAGCAGATCAGATCGATTATTATTTTGTCGCCGGCAAAAACGCGGATGATGTCATAAGCGGTTACCGGACATTGACCGGCAAAGCGCCAATTATGCCAAAATGGGCAATGGGTTTATGGCAAAGCAGGGAAAGGTATAAAACACAGGAAGAAGTCCTTTCTGTAGTGGAAGAATTCAGGAAAAGGAAAGTACCTCTGGATAACATTGTTCAGGATTGGTTTTACTGGGAGAAAGACAAGTGGGGCAGTCAGAAATTTGACAAAAGCCGTTTCCCCGACCCCGAAGGAATGATCAATACCCTTCATGAAAAATACAACACCCAATTCATGATCTCAGTTTGGCCAAAATTTTATGAAGGCATAGAAAATTATAAGACTTTCAATCAGAAGGGATGGCTCTATCCGAGGAATATTGAAAACAATCAGAAAGATTGGATTGGTTATGTGTCCACGTTTTATGACGCCTATGATCCTAAAGCTAGAAATGCTTTTTGGGATCTTTTAAACAGCAGTCTCTATAAAAAAGGTGTGGACGCATGGTGGCTTGATGCTACAGAACCTGACATTTTATCGAACAGTTCACTTGAACAAAGAAGACTGCTTCAGGGTCCGACTGCTTTAGGTTCTTCCTCAAGATATTTTAATGCTTTCCCAATTGTGAATGCCAAAGGAATTTATGAAGGACAACGTGAAGAGGATCCTAATAAACGGGTATTTATCCTCACCCGGTCTGCATTTGGAGGATTGCAGCGTTATTCAGCAGCTACATGGAGTGGTGACATTGGCTCCAGGTGGCATGATATGAAAGCTCAAATTCCTGCTGGAATCAACTTTTCACTTTCAGGAATTCCCTATTGGACAATGGACATCGGAGGTTTTGCGACAGAAACGAGGTATTCAAACAATCCAAAAGGTGAGGACCTGGAAGAATGGAGAGAACTTAATACCAGATGGTTTCAGTTTGGCGCTTTTTGTCCGTTGTTCCGTGTGCATGGCCAATATCCATACCGTGAGTTTTATAATATTGCTCCCGAAGGTCATTTTGCCTACAAATCCATGGTATATTATGATAAGCTCAGGTATCGTCTTATGCCTTATATCTATTCCCTAGCCGGAAGTGCATTTCATGAAGACAACACCATTATGAGAGGATTGATGATGGACTTTCCACAAGATGAAAAAGCCTTAAATATTGGCGACCAGTATATGTTTGGTCCCAGCTTTCTTGTTAATCCGGTTTACGATTACAAAGCAAGGCACAGAAAAGTTTACCTTCCTCAATCCGGTGGATGGTATGATCTTTATTCGGGGGTATTTTATACCGGGCAACAGGAAATAAATGCTGAAGCGCCGGTTGAAAGGATGCCTGTTTTTGTAAAAGCAGGTTCCATAATTCCTTTTGGGCCAGAGCTGCAATACGCGATGGAGAAACCTGCCGATTCCATCACTTTATATGTTTATGCAGGAGCAAATGGCTCCTTTAAATTATATGAAGACGAGAACGTGAACTACAATTACGAAAAGGGCAAATTCTCCATTATTCCTTTCTCATATGATGAAGAAAACTCCACGTTAGAAATCGGAGCCCAGAAAGGAAGCTTTCCTGGAGAACTGAAAGAAAGGAATATCAATATTGTCTTTGTTCAAAAGGATAATTCGGTACCGTTAGACTTCAACTATCCTAAGGGAAAGCAGGTGAAATATACAGGAAAACCTGTCTCAGTAAAATTATAATTCCCACTTAAACAATTATCAAATAATCTATTATCAACTCTAACTCTACTTTTATGATCACAATGAGTACAAAAAAAATCAGGGATTTGTCTTTCATAAATCCTGCAAAATTGCCTCCATCCCTCTGGAAGATTACAGGGCTTTTCCTGCTTTTCTCCATGGGAATTAACCTGGTTACTCTGGCACAGGGAAAAATCAAAATAACAGGGAAAATAACATCAGAAGTCGAAAAAGAAGCCATTCCGGGCGCTAACGTTATTGTAAAAGGTACTACCATTGGCACCACAACAGATATCGATGGAAACTATGCACTGGAAGTTGGCGAAAATGACATATTGATAATCTCCTATATCGGTTTCCAGCAGGAAGAAATACCTGTAGAAGGCCGGTCGGTTATTGATGTGGTGCTGGTGGAAGACCTTACTCAACTAGGCGAAGTAGTGGTCATCGGATATGGAACCCAGCAAAAAAAGGTAGTAACCGCGGCAACTGTAACGGTTAAAAGCCAGGACATCCAAAACACCAATAGCTTAAGAGTGGAACAAGCCCTACAGGGACAAACTCCTGGCGTTCAGATCAGCTCAACTTCCGGCCAGCCTGGAGAAGGACTGAAAGTAAGAATCAGAGGAACTGGTACAATAGGTGAATCTGATCCTCTTTATGTCGTAGACGGTGTTCCCACCACTGACATATCCTATTTAAATCCTTCAATGGTAGAGCGTGTAGACGTGTTGAAAGACGCGGCTTCCGCAGCTATTTATGGTGCCCGTGCTGCTAACGGAGTGGTATTGATCACCACTAAAAAAGGAAAAGAAGGAAAAATGCAAATTGCCCTGGACAGTTATTATGGTATTCAAAATCTCTATAAAAAACTTCCCTTGCTCGATGCGCAGGAGTATGCTATTATAATGAACGAGGCAAATGTAAACTCTGGTCAGGCGCCGGTTTATTCACAAAGCCAAATAAATGCTTTTGGCGAAGGAACAGATTGGATAGATGAAGCCACCAATGAAAATGCACCTATTCAGAATCATTCACTTACCGTTTCTGGCGGAAATGAAAAATCAGTTTTTTCTACTGCTCTGGGATATTTTCAGCAGGAAGGAATATTTGGCGGAAAAGCGAACAAATCTAATTTTGAGCGGTTATCCTTTACCATAAATTCAGACCACAAAGCCTACAAAGACATTGTAAGAGTAGGGCAAAACCTAACGTATACCAATGTAAACAGAAGAGGCCTTCGGGTTGGGGGGATTTATAACAACTCCCTGAGAGGCCTTTTCAACACTACACCAGTTTTTCCTGTATATGATGCCAACGGTGATTTTGCCAAATCTCCTGTCAATGCGGACGAAGTAAATCCTATTGCAGCCATGTACTACCAGGACTTTAACAAAACGATTACAGACCGTGTATTAGGAAATGTTTATGCCGAAATTCAACCGATCGAAGGATTAATATTCCGGTCCGATATTGGTGCTGATATTTCATTAACCAACTATAATTCTTTCGATCCCACCTATGACCTTTCGCAAAGTTCAAGGAACCTTGTGAACAGCGCGCAACAAACAAGTTCCAGAAATATCAGATGGAACTGGGACAATACACTGAGGTATTCAAGAAGCTTTGGTAATCATAACCTTGATGTTTTAATTGGTATTTCTGCACAGGAAAGCAGAGACATTGCAATGGGTGCCACCAAGGAGGGTTTAATATTTGATGATTTTGACCATGCGTATCTTACCAATGGTACAATCGACACAACGGTAATTGCATATGGCTACAGAACTGATTATGCACTTTACTCGCAATTTGGCCGGTTAAACTATAATTTCAATCAAAAGTATCTTTTAAGTGCCACGGTTAGAAGGGATGGCTCTTCAAACTTTGGTCCTGATCAGCGTTATGGAATTTTCCCTTCCGTATCAGCAGGATGGGTGCTTAGTGAGGAAGGATTTTTAAGGGATGTTACATCCATCAGCCAGTTGAAATTAAGAGCAAGTTGGGGACAAAATGGTAATGACCGGGTACCTATTTATGGGCCAAACGGCCAAATGCTTGGCTTTCCTTATATGGCCACACTTTCCTCCAATGACAGGGATTATTACTTTGGCAGCAGCGATGTTAAATACATTGGCACGTCGCCTGACAAGATTGCCAACCCTGATTTAAAATGGGAAACTTCCGAACAAATTGATATTGGAATAGATGCTCGCATTTTTAAGAATATAGACATCTCCATGGATTATTATATCAAAACAACAAAAGACTGGTTAATTGTTGCGCCGGTTCCTGATTTGGTAGGTACAGATGCTCCGTGGATCAACGGAGGTGCAATTGAAAACAAAGGTTTTGAATTCCAGGTAGGCTACAACAATACTTTTGGGGATTTAAGTGTAGGCGTGAGCGCCAATGCAGCTTTCAACCAAAATAAAGTAACAGAGATCAACAACAGCGAAAAGATAATTCACGGTGATCCTAACCTTATTCAGGGATTAAGTGAAATCAACAGGGCTGAAGTTGGAAAACCGGTGGGTTATTTCTGGGGCTATAAAGTAGCTGGGATTTTCCAGAATGAAGAGGAAATACAAAACTACAGAAACAATGAGAAAGTAGTACAACCTTCAGCAGTACCGGGTGATGTTAAATTTGTAGATCTTAATGGTGACGGATCAATCAATGATCTTGACAAAACCATGATCGGCGACCCTAACCCTGATGCTACCTATGGTTTTAATGTAAACTTAGGATATAAAGGATTTGACCTTTCTATCTACACTTATGGAATGGCTGGTAATCAAAACATGTTTGGTGTGCGGAATGTCGAAAGGTATTATTTCAATTACACTACAGATATCTTAAACAGATGGCACGGTGAGGGCACTTCCAATTCCGTTCCGAGAGTGACAAACGGTAGTGAAGCCAACAAGAATTACCTTAATTTCTCTGAATTATACATTCAGGATGCTTCCTTCTTCAGAATTAAATCATTGAATATCGGGTATGATTTTTCAAGACTTCTACCTAAGTCGCCATTCACTAAATTAAGGCTGTATGTCTCTGCAAACAATCTATTCACCTTTACCAAATATAAAGGAATGGATCCTGAGATCGGATTTGGCGACAGGACCGGAAACAGATACAATATGACCTCCGGAGTGGATGTGGGTTATTACCCCCAGCCAAGATCTTTTATGACCGGTGTGAACATTCAATTTTAAAAAGAATTCAAGATGAAAAAACATATAACAATACTGACATTAGGCATTTTAATGCTGGGGTCATGTTCGGAAGACTTTTTAGAAAAAGAACCTTCCACTCAAAAAACGGTAGAAACTTTTTACAACACTCCTCAGGATGCTTTTGAAGGTTTGGTAGCTGCCTATGATATTCTTCAACAAGGCGATTACGGACACTTTTTAATGATGTCTGAAATTGCTTCTGACAATTGCTTTGGAGGTGCCGGAAAAACAGATGGTTTCGGACACAACTACTGGGATTGGTTTAGAACGGAAAACAATCAAAATGGAAATGCCTGGAGAAAGTACTTTCAGGGAATCTATCGTTCCAATACAGTTCTTGCCAACCTGGACAAAGTAGAATGGGGAAATCAATCTGAACTCAGAACGCAGTATGAAGCTGAAGCAAGGTTCCTTAGGGCTTTCTTTTACTTTGATGTGGTAAGATTATTCGGAAATGTTCCTTTAATTACCAAACCACTTGAAGCAGGTGAATATGAGCAGCCTCAGGCGCCGGCAGAAGAAGTGTATAAACAAATCGCTGAAGATCTGACTTTCGCAATAGAAAACCTGCCTGCCACAGCTTTTGGAAGTATCAATCCCGGAGATTATGGAAGAGCAACAAAATGGGCTGCTGAAGCGATGATGGGTAGAGTATTTCTTTTTTATACCGGATATTATCAAAAAGCAGACATTGCCGGTATAGCAACAAGAGACCAAGTAAGAGGTTATATTGACGATGTAATTACAAACAGCGGGCATGCCCTTGTTCCTGAATACAGAAGGTTGTTCAGGGCTGCTTCCTGGGACACCAAGGATTATGTGGGCGAGGACAACATTGAAACTGTATTTGCCATAAAATATACTTTACAAGGCGTAAATCAATGGGGCCTAAACAGTGGAAACAGAT
>DASPJL010000055.1:0-18021 GCA_035628645.1 Cytophagales bacterium
ATAGGCTTAAAAAACGCTCACAATATAATTTACAATGGCGCATTGGCCTTGCTGTTTTTTAATACAGTAACTTTTTTGGTCAGTCTTTACTTTTTCAAAAAAGAATCAGCGCTTTTTAAATTCAGGAACCGGGTGTTATACACCATGCTTATCATAACCTCCGCCTTACCTTTTTTCTATTCGGTTATGACTGATTTTTAATGATTTTTTTAAGTTGAGGCAGTGACAAAACAACTTTGAGGAATTGGATTTTGTTTAAGCAATTAAGCTTTTATACGTAACTTGCGCCTAAAAAAATTCCCAATACTATTGTGATAACTCAAGATATAATTTTAAAAGCACTGTCAACAGTTCAGGATCCGGATCTTAAAAGGGATTTAGTGACCTTAGGCATGATACGTGATATAGCAATAAATGGCAAAAAAGTAACTTTTACAGTAGTCTTAACTACTCCTGCTTGTCCTTTAAAAGAGGTAATCAGAAAATCATGTGAAGAGGCCATATTAAAATTTTTAGGTTCTGATGTGGAACTTAACATTACCATGACTTCCTCAGTCACTTCTTCCCGGGCTGGAAACGCAGCCTTCTTACCAAAAGTCAAGAATATAATAGCGGTGGCTTCCGGAAAAGGGGGTGTTGGTAAGTCGACGGTTACCTCGAATCTGGCAGTAGCTTTGTCTCAATGCAATGCCAAAGTAGGTTTGATCGATGCGGACATCTACGGTCCTTCCATTCCGGTTATGTTTAATTGCGAGGACAGCAAGCCGGCTGTTTACCAGGAAGATGGTAAAAACATAATCATACCTATTCAAAGGTATGGAATTAAGATTATGTCTATAGGTTTTTTAGCCCCTTCCGATAGCGCTATTGTTTGGAGAGGTCCAATGGCAAGTTCAGCTTTAAAACAATTTATTTCAGATGTAGATTGGGGTGAGTTGGATTATCTTCTTATTGACCTGCCTCCAGGTACGAGCGACATTCATCTTACGTTGGTACAGACGGTTCCGGTAACAGGTGCTATAATTGTAACCACGCCTCAAAAAGTAGCCTTGGCTGACGCAAAGAAAGGACTTTCAATGTTCAGACAACCCCAAATTAATGTGCCGGTTTTAGGAATTGTTGAAAACATGGCTTATTTTACTCCTGCTGAACTTCCTGAAAATAAATACTATATTTTTGGAAAAGGCGGAGGTCAGGAACTGGCTGACAAATATGAAGTACCGTTATTAGGAGAAATCCCTTTGGTGCAAAGTATTAGAGAAGGCGGTGATTTAGGTGTACCCATAGTAATGGAGGACGATGTTACTGGCAATGCATTTATGACTTTGGCTGAAAACCTGGCAAGGCAAGTGGCCATCAGAAATGCAAATGCTGATAAAACAAAGGTTGTTGAAATGAAATTATAATAGTTTGTCTGTCGTTTGACAAACATTATAATGTGAAAATTAAAATAGGTAAATTTATAAGCCTGTACAATAGAATTAATAAAATTAAATCAGGATTTCATTGATATGGAAGCTTTATTAGACCGAGTTGAAAGTGCATTAGATTCTATCCGGCCCTATTTGGAAGCCGATGGAGGAAATGTAAAAATATTGGAGATAACTGACCAAAATGTATTAAAGCTCGAATTATTAGGTGCATGCGGTTCATGCCCCATGTCGAGCATGACGTTAAAAGCAGGGGTAGAAGATGCAATTAAAAGAGCTGTTCCGGAAATTTCTTCTGTGGAAGCTGTTAATTTAACTTTACCTGACTACTATTAACGTTTTTGTAAATGACACATTTAAAGGTCGTTCTGACTTTTTTATTAGCCCTTATCCTTTCACTATCCTACGCGCAGGAAAAATGTGCCACTGTTCGTTACAATGAACAGCTAAAAAATAAATTGAACATTCCATTAGGCAATGAAAATTTTGAGCTGTGGCTAAGTAATAAGATAAAGAAAAAAAGAATTATCCAGTCCATTTCTAAAACCCACGAAGAAACTTACCAGATTCCCGTGGTTGTGCATATTATTCATAATGGTGAAGCGGAAGGTGCAGTAAGTAATATTCCTTTAAGTCAAATCGAAGAACAAATAAAAATACTGAATCAGGATTTCAGAAGAACCAATCCTGACGCTGCAAAAACTCCCGATCTATTTAAGGATGTTGCCTCGGATGTAAACATCGAATTTAAACTTGCATTACAGGATCCTGATGGTGCGCCTACTACCGGAATTGTAAGAGTAGACGGGGGAAAAGAAATCTGGTATTTTGAAGAGGGTGATGAAATGAAGAAATTAAGTTATTGGCCCTCCGAAGATTATTTAAATATTTGGGTTGCTAATCTGGGTGACAACACATTGGGCTATTCCCAATTTCCCACTTCCGATGTTCTGGTTGGTCTGGAAGAAGGTTCCGACATAAGTGAAACAGATGGAGTGGTTATCAATTATAAGGAATTTGGGCGTGGTGGAAATGCAAACAGAAGAAGCAGGGGAAGGACCGTAACCCATGAAATAGGTCATTATTTGGGAATTAAACATATTTGGGGTGACGACGATAATTCCTGCACAGGAGATGATTATGTAGAAGATACACCCAATCAGGGAGGGCCTAATAATGTTTGTCCCGGGTTTCCAAGTTCAACTTGCAGCAACACCAGCGACATGTACATGAACTTCATGGATTATACGCCGGATACTTGTATGAATATGTTTACCGTAGGGCAAAAGGAAAGAATGAGAACAATTCTCGAAAGCAGCCCCAGAAGAACAAGTCTTCTTACTTCGCCCGGCTTGTCTGCGCCTACGATATATTCCCTTGACGTGGCAATCAAAGAAGTAATTTTGCCAGGAGCTTCCACCTGTGAAGAGGTAATTTCTCCTGTTATAATAATTAGAAATATAGGCACTACCGCATTAACTGAAATTACCGTGGAGTATGGGATATTTAATTCTACTCCAACAAGTGTAACAAAATCAGTGAATGTTGAAGCTTATGACACTGCTAAACTTTACTTACCTCCAATCACCATTTCATCAGATTACGGCGACAAGACAATTATTTTTGCTTTAAAAACTCCAAACGGCGGTACAGATGAAAGAGCGGAAAATAATTCCATTAGCTCAGACTTTTATTATTCACCTACTGTTCCTTTGCCGTATCTTGAAACTTTTGAAAGTATAGATCTCTTTTCAGTTAGAAATCCTGATAATTTAAAATCCTGGGAACAAACTACCACAGGAGGAAATGGTGATAATAACGGAGCAGCGTATATTGATTTATTGAGCAACCAGGAGGTAATTGGTGAAAAGGATTATTTGATTACGCCCGGCTTTAGCGCCCAAAGCCTTGAAAATCTCAGTTTATCTTTTAAATATGCTTACGGCCCTAAGAATGAATTTTCGAATGACGCTTTAGTAATCAGGATTTCCGTTGACTGCGGCAATAGCTTCAGATTGACAAACGAAATTTATTATAATTCGGGGAGCTCTCTGGCCACCACAACACCTTCCTTCACACCTTTCGTTCCAAGCTTGCCTGAACACTGGCGCGAGGAATGTTTGAATCTAAGTAACTACGCCGGATATGATAAAATCCAAATAGCTTTCATCGCTACCAGTGGACTAGGAAACAATTTGTACCTGGATGATATTGAAATCAAATCAGGAGACTGCAATGGAGAGGAACCGCTTGGAAATGAGGAAGAGAAGTCTGACAATTTAAAGCTTAACATCTATCCTAACCCAAATGACGGAAAGATGACTTTAGATTTGAAATTCCCTTTTATTGATGACTTAGATATTACAATTGTTGATCCTCTCGGTCAGGTTGTTTTTCAAAAAAACGTAGGGAAAACAAATAACTTACACCATACTATAGAACTTCCCAATTTATCTACAGGAATCCATGTTGTTAAAATCAAGGGAAACAAGATAAATTTGAATAAAAAAGTAATTATCAGGAAGTAATAGGGTTTATTATATTTCAACAAAGCTATAGATTTAAAAGAATGAGAGTAGGAATTTTTTTTGGCGGTCAATCCAGGGAAAGGGAGATTTCATTTGCTGGTGGACGAACAGTATATGACAATTTAAATAAAGACCTTTTCGAACCGGTTCCTATTTTTATTGATAGCCTGGGCAATTTTATTTTACTCGACTGGAAATACATTTATAAAGGTACTATCAGGGATTTTTATCCTCCGGTAAATTCAATTCCTTCTCATTTTGACCATCGTTTTCAAGTTTATATAGAATCTTTCAAAGATATTTCTCAAGATCAAATTGATCTAATAATTAAAGAAGTAGGCAAGAAAGTGTCTCCAGAGCAATTCAAAGACCTTTTCGATTTTGCATTCCTAGCCTTGCATGGCCCATACGGAGAAGACGGAAATATTCAGGGTTTGCTGGAATGGTATAATATCCCCTATTCGGGATCAGGGATTTTGCCATCTGCAATAGGCATAAACAAATCCATACAAAAAAGTCTTCTCGAAAAATTTAATTTTGATACCACAGCTTCCTTTTTTATCAAAAGAAAAGACTGGCTGCAAACGTCAGATAAAAAGCAATTTTTAGAAGAAGCTAAGAAGAAAGTAGGCTTACCGCTTGTAATAAAAGCGCCCAATCAGGGATCATCCATTGGTGTTTCGATTTTAAGTGAAGATGATTTAGACAAATTCACTTCATCCATAAATAAAAGCTTCTTTATTCAGGAATTATCGAAGTCTTTCTGGGAGGGTTTAGGTGAAGCCGAGCAGCTTTCTTTTTTTACCAACTTTATAGATATCAGACATGGCCTGGGTCTGCCTGTTACGATAGAAGACCAGCTAATCTATGAACCCGGAGAGTTAATAACCTTCTTAAATAAGTATTTTAAACAAGGCAAGGAAATCGCTTCAATCGCTGCACTCAATGTAGAGGATGAGTTATTGATAGAATCTTTTATTGATGGAAAGGAATTTTCCTGCATTGTAATACAGGATATGGATGGAAAACCATTTGCACTCCCTCCTACTGAAATTATAAAAGGCCAAGGTATTTTTGACTACCGTAGTAAATATTTGCCGGGCATGGCTAGGAAGCTCACCCCAATAAATGTAGAAAATCATCTTATTGAAAAGATCAGAGAAGAATGCGTACGCTTATATTCGGCATTAAACTTTAATGTTTACGCAAGATTGGATGGTTTTTTAACTAAGGAAGGTAAAGTGTTTTTAAATGATCCAAACACCACTTCCGGTATGCTTCCATCTTCTTTTTTCTTCCACCAGGCAGCGGAAATTGGTTTAAATCCATCCCAGTTCTTAACCTACATTATTAAAACTTCCCTGACAGAAAGGTTAAAAACAGGAAGAAACTATCTAAATATTCAAAACCTTTCTACTCAATTAGAAAGTAAAATAAAATCTCTTCACCAGGTAACAGGAGAGAAAATGAAAGCCGCGATAATTATGGGCGGGTTTTCTTCCGAAAGACATATCTCTGTGGAAAGCGGAAGAAATATTTATGAAAAGCTATCTTCTTCAACCAAGTATATACCTGTTCCGATATTTTTAACAGGGAATGAAAAAGAGCATGAGTTATATGTTATTCCTGTAAATATAATGCTCAAGGACAATGCAGATGATATTAAAGAAAAGGTTTACCACGCTTCTGAGAAACATCCGATATTGGAAAAAATCATAAAAGAAGCTAGCCCAATCACTAAATTATATACGGGTAAAACCATCACAGAAGCCAGGAGAATTTCCTATGAAGAACTGGCTAAAATGGTAGATGTGGTATTCATTGCTTTACATGGCAGGCCAGGAGAAGATGGCGCAGTTCAGGCGGAACTTGAAAAAGTAAATTTACCCTATAACGGATCGGGGATTGAAAGTTCAAGGATCACCATTAATAAATATGATACCAATGAAATTCTTAAAAAACACGGAATTTCAGTGGCTAAACATCGATTAGTCAATAAAACCGCCTGGATTGAAAATCAGGATGCGGTGATAAAAAGTATTGAGGAAGAATATGCTTACCCTTTCATCGCTAAGCCATCCGATGACGGTTGTAGCTCTGCCGTGAAGAAGATAAAGAATAAAGCGGAACTCATTGCTTTTACAAATCAGATATTCAGGAATACCAATGAACTTCTGGAAGCCGAATCGCAAGTACTGAAGCTTCGGAGAAATGAAGATTTCCCGCAAAAAACAGTATATCTGCTGGAAGAGCTTATTTCGCGTGGAAATGCAAAACACTTCCTGGAAGTAACAGGAGGATTATTAACAAAAAAGAACCAGGACGGAAAAATAGAGTATGAAATATTCGAACCTTCAGAAACGCTTGCCTCAGGAGAAGTACTTTCATTGGAAGAGAAATTTTTAGCAGGTGAAGGTCAAAACATCACTCCAGCCAGGTTTGCTAAAACAGGTGAATCGCATCAAAAGATTTCCAGCCAAGTGAGATCTACTTTACAAAAAGTAGCAGAAATACTAAACATTGAAGGATATGCGAGAATAGATGCCTTTGTCAGGATTTTTGAAGATCACACAGCGGAGACCGTTATAATAGAAGTCAATTCTCTGCCTGGGATGACGCCGGCAACTTGTATCTTTCACCAAACAGCAATCAATGGTTATAAACCTTTTGACTTTATCGATGCGATTTTGACTTATGGAATACAAAAGTCTAAAGAAAGGGAAGCGGTTGCTTAGTATTACAAAATGATTTTAACAATCCATATTTAAATAAAAAATAAGAACAGGTACAAATGGTAAAATTAGAAAACGATTCATTTAAAGGTCTTCTGGTTCATTTATTCATAATGGGGTTGATTGTTGCGCTGTTGGTTATTTTATTTTTCTTTGTGTATTTACCTTATGCAACCAATCATGGCCAATCAATTACTGTTCCTAATATTGTTGGAATGAAGGTGGATGAATTGGACGATTTTCTTTCAGCCAAAGACCTTAAATATGAAGTAGGCGATTCAGTTTATACCACTAAATATCCGCCGTATGCAGTAGTAAAACAATATCCGGAGGAAGGTTTTCAGGTAAAGGAAGGAAGGAAAATCAGCATTACCCTGAACAGAAAATCCCCCGAATTGATCAAAATGCCTCAACTGGTAGGAACGTCTGTAAAAAATGCCTTGATGATTGCACAAAGTCATGGATTGCAGACTGAGATAAAATATGTACCTAACAGGTATCAAAACCTTGTTTTAAAACAATTGATTGATGGAAAGGTAGTAGTGGAGGGAAGTCCTGTGTATCAGGGAACTAAGGTAACTATAGAAGCAGGGGATCCGTCTATTGCTGGGGAAATACCGGTTCCGAATTACATAGGAGAACCTATTGATGAGGTAGAAATAGCCATAAAAGGCCAGGGTTTTAAAATGGCAGAGCCTATGGAAACTGATTCCCCGGAACCCAGAGGAACTGTTGTAAAACAAAGACCTGCAAGTGGGTCTGGCGAAAATATAAAACCAGGAGAAACAATATATCTTTGGATATCCAATGGAAATGACGGTAGTGACATCGATCCTGAAAACACCGATGAAAATGATGGGTAGAAATAATTGGATATTTAGTTCGTTACTAGCGTTATGTTAAATTTAAGGAGAACATTTTTTTTTCTATTTGTACTGAGTTTTGGCTCGGTTTATCTTGTAAATGCACAAGTAAAGATTACTCCATTAATTAAGTATAAATCTTATAAACCGACACCCAAAGGTTCTAATTTAAGAACGTTAGCGACTCCGCTCCTACTCCCATTCTTTGATGATTTTTCCACTACTGCCGATTCAATAGATTTTACCTTATGGGAAAGAACCGGAGGAACCCAACTTAATTATTCCAAGGCCCTTAACCCTCCCTCCATTAATGTAGTAACATTTGATGGAGCTGATTCTTCAGGAAGACCTTATAATGGTTTTGTCAATCCCCTTGCCACGGGCGAAGCAGATATTTTAACTTCCAATCCTATTGATCTTTCCACTTATGACTCGACTTCGGGTGTGTTTTTAAGTTTTCTCTGGCAAGCTGAGGGCTTAGGCGAAGAGCCTGATCATGCTACAACAGACGATGATTTCATTACTTTATATTTTTTTAATAAAGACAGCGCCTGGACCTCAGTTTGGACGCAGGAAGGAGGAAGCGTACAGGATTTTCGGAATGCCATAATACCTGTAAAAGACTCCTTGTATTTCTGGTCAGGTTTCCAATTCAGATTGATTTCCAATGGAAATCTATCCGGAGGATTTGACAACTGGCATCTGGACTACTTTTATTTAAACTCAGCCAGAAATGAGGCAGATACTTTTTATAATGACTTGGCAATTTCCAAACATTCCCTTTCTTTTCTTAAAAGATACTATGCGATGCCTTATCAGCAGTATAAAGCAAACCCGCAGGCTGAAACTGCTGATTCCTTAAGTGTTCTGGCCTATAATTTAGATGTAGATCCCTTAAAGCCCGACCCCTCGGTTACGATATTAAAAGATGCACAAGCTGTTTTAAATTTAAAATTAGGATCAGAAAACATAAATCCTCATTCCTACAAAACCTACACCCAACCCTTTGATTATAGAACTATAATAGGAGAAGATTCTGTAAATTCAGATATAAATCAAACCCGTCAGTTTCGATTGGAGTATGATCTTTTAGAAATAGAAGGACAATATAGGGGCAATGACAAACACGGAGTAGATATTGAATTAAAAGATTACTTTGCTTATGATGATGGATCGGCAGAAGCTGCCTTTAACCTTACAGGTATCAGTGCAAAGCTGGCTTACAGATATCATTTAAACCAACCTGATACTTTGACGGCCATACATATTTATTACCCCCCTCAAATTCGGGACATAAGCGGCACAGGACTAAGGTTATTAATATGGAACCATAAAGAGGATTCTGTTTACAAGAGAATAAGTACAGTAGCCGTTTACACAGATACCATTAATGAATTTGTAAAATATGCCTTGACCGGGGAAGATCAACTCGTTTTATCGGATACCTTCTACATCGGTTATGAACAAACCGTAATTGACCCTTTACCCATTGGTTTTGATAGAAATACAAATTCCAATTCTGAAATATTCTATCAGTTGGGCGGGGAGAAAACCTGGGCTCGTTTTACAGATGAGGAAGGAAGTTTAATGATCAGGCCAGTATTTGGAAGAGCCCAAAGTATTACCAGCGACGATAATCCTGTTACATTCAAGTCATATAAACTATTTCCCAATCCTTCAAAAGGGACATTCACAATAGACGGCGATATCGATAAAGTATCGGTTTATGATCATTTAGGAAGAGCCATTCAGGAAAAGACATTTAAAAAGGGTGAAAAGAAGGAATTAAAACTTAATAATTCAGGTAACGGATTATACATTCTTCATTTATTCAAGGGGAAAAATAGATTTATAGAGAAAATAATTTTAGACCGGAATTTTTAGCTCGAATTCCGCGATTGGAATTTATCAAACAAGGAGCTACTAATTCGTCAATTCTGCTACTTCCGGTTTATACTTTACTTATTTTTCTCTTTCCAAATAATCCTTTGATCCAATTCAATATCTTCTTAAAAAATCCATCTTTTTCTTCATCGTTATCCTCACCTTCACCTATCAAGTACCCATAAGGTTTAAGTGATTCTATGTTGTCAAAAAGTATTTTTACTATTCCAATGAATGGTATAAATAAAATCATGCCCGCTACTCCCCAAATCATTCCTCCAATAATAAGGGCCATAATTGCCGCAAGGGGATTTATCTTAACCTGAGATCCAGTAATATTAGGCGTTAAAAAATTATTTTCCAGAAACTGATTAAAAGTAAATACAGCTGCCACCGCCACAGCGCTCCATATTGAATCCATTGTGAGCAAGGCCATAATTATAGGAAACAGGCTGCCTACTAACACACCCACATATGGAATAATGTTTAAAATAGCCGCTAGCACACCAAAGAAGACAGCATGTTTTATCCCGATAATCAACAACCCGGTAGTGTTTAACACAGCCAGAATAACAATGACAGTTAAAACTCCGATCAGATATTGCTGAGTAACCTTACTTATTTGAAGTGTAATTTCATTTGCAATGGAATGATTGCTTCTGGAAACTATCTTTTTAATAAATCTGGAGAATCGCCTTCGATAAAAGATAAAAAAGAAAATATAAATTATGAGGAGTCCGATCCCAGCAACAGTCCCGGTAGTGGCAGATATAAAAGAAGAAACAAATACATCGGCAGATTTTAATGAATTGTTGAGTCTTTCCCTGGCAAACTCTATCTGCCTAGATGGCGAAACGTTAAACTCCTGTTGAATAAACCCTTGAATATCACCAATTTTCTCATTAAGCTTTTTCTGAAGTTCAGGCAGATCTGATGCGAACATTATAACTTGAGAAGTAAAAAGCGTAATTAAACCGGCAAAGACAATCAAGATCAGAAGTATGCACAGAAACGTGGAAATCCCTTTGCTTATACCCCACTTTTCAAATCTATTGCAAAGAGGAGCCATAAGCATTGCGAGAAGAGCAGCAAAGGACACAGGAACAAGAAACTCACGGGCAAAATACAGGCCTGAAAAGAGAAGGAAAAGAAATAGCAGTACCAAGGTTAATTTTGGCAAACCTTTGATTTTATAATTATTTTGTTCCTGAGGGTCCTGTGAGTTGTACATTATTATCTTTTTATAGGTATTATAAATGTTGAGTTATCAAGCCAGAAGTCTTTTCAAATTTGCTCAAAAAGTTTATCTCCTCGAAAAGTGAATGGACAAAATTATTTCTAAAGAAAATTGGAATTTAATAGAGGAGGAAACGGAAAATTGAAACTTATGGATATGTGTAGCTATAAAATAGTTGTTGTGACACGATCAAAACAAATTTAAATTACCTCCCTTTCTGAATCTGTCTAATCTAATTGGAGGAAGCCCTTTCTCTGAAAAATATCTGGCATAAGAAATCCTAAAAAGCTGACCTATGATTTCCGATAAATTTCCTTCGCCCTTCATCCTTCGTCCCCAGTCTGAGTCATTAACATTTCCACCATGCAATTCACTAATTTGATTCCACACTTTATTTGAACGATCCGGAAAATTTTTCACTAGCCAATCCTGGAATATATGCTTTATCTCTCCATTCAGCCTCACTACAGTATATCCAGCCTCTAAAGCTCCATGATTTGAAGCCGCTTTCAAAATTTCAGGTATTTCGAAATGGTTTAGAGAAGGAATGAGCGGCGCAGCCATTACCCCCACAGGAATGCCATTATCTGATAATGTCTGCAAAGTTTGTAACCTGTTCTTTGCAGTGGCAGTTCGCGGTTCTAGCTTCTGCCGGAGTGCTTCATCTAACGACGTAATGGAAACAAATACCTGTACAAGTCCTTCTTTGGATAGTTGTTGAAGAATATCTATATCCCTTGTAACCAAACTATTTTTTGTTATTATCGAAACAGGATTTCCATATTTCAGGAAGACTTTAAGAATCTCTCTGGTTATCTTCAATTTCCGCTCAATTGGCTGATAACAGTCTGTATTTCCTGAAAGTGCTATTACTGCTGGCTTCCAGGATTTGCTTAGAAAATTATCTTCAAGGAGTTTGGGTGCATTTTTCTTAATTATGATTTTGCTTTCAAAATCATATCCTGCACTGAAGCCCCAATATTGATGTGAATTTCTGGCATAACAATAAATACATCCATGTTCACATCCCTGATAAGGGTTCATCGAATACATCATTCTAAGGTCAGGACTTTCTACCTTATTGACAATTTTTTTAGGAGAATCCTGGTAGAAATGCGTTTTGTTATCAAATGAATATTCTTCATCCAGCCCTTCTATATGTTCCAGACTTATTTGATTTTTAATAAACCTATTTTCAGTATTAACCTGAGCTCCTCTTCCTTTGTAATATTCCATAGCTATAATTTATAAACTAATAATATTAGTAATATTAAGAATTAAATAGTAATAAATTTAGCTTTATAAAGAAAATAAAGTTTGAGGCTATAAAGAGAAATTTGGAATAACGGAATTTCGGAGGGAATGCATTCTCAGCTTTATTTACTATTTTGAATAGAAAGCCGAGTCTTTGCCAACCTTAAAATAATACTAAATATACCTACATCGAACCTACAGCGAACCTACAGCGAACCTAAAGCGAAGGAACAAAATCCTAGGAAAGCGATTTGAAAATTAGAATAATACAATTTTATGTTTTTCGGAAGAAAGAACTGAAGGTTTTTGTTGTTTATCTTATCGATTTATCCAATTTTCACCTCGCCGGTCCGATTGATCCAAAATTGTTTAAGCAGGAGAACTATTCTGACAGCAAAAGACCTAACAGGTTTTAAAATCTGTTAGGTCTTTTGCTTTAGTTCATTCCTTTGTTAATGACCCTTGTTCGTCGTTTCAAATGGTCTTTCTACTCACTTTTTTTCTTTTAAAATCACCCTAGCCTTTCTGCAAATCCCTCCCATCGGCGGATTATATTTAGTCACACATACTTCAACGGATTGAATTCTTGGATCAAAAGAAAAAGTATCGGTAATAATATTTTTAGCAATTTTTTCAAGGAGGTGTGCAGGACGTGCCATCTCTTTGCTTACCACCTGATAAAGGCTCACATAATCAACCGTTTTTGAAAGATCATCAGTAGCTGCTGCTTCTTCCAGGTCCGCTTCTACCTGAATGTCTACAGTAAATTTGTTTCCTAATTTCCGTTCTTCTTTGTGGAAGCCATGATAGGCAAAAAACTCAAGTCCTTCAAGTGAAATGATACCCATTCTATAAATCTAGACTATCGAAAAATGATTTTGAAGAATTACCTGACTGTTTTTCTAAAATTGTATCCTTATTGGAACTATCAGTAGAAGCCGGATCAATTTCCGTACTTTCTTCCGGTGCTTTTGTCGATTCTGATTCAGACGACGTTTCTTTCCTAGCATTAAGGCTACTCTTCTTTGAAGGAATAGTAAAATCTTTAAGATGAATATCAAAATCCATTCTTTTTATTTGTGAAGAGGCCCTGCTGATTTTATCATTTAGATCTCCCGCAAAATGTTTTAAATCTGAGATAAGATTATCTCTATAAGTTTCCAGATTTTTATAGTGTCTTTCAAGTTCCTTCAACTCATGTTGCATTTCTTCCAGAGCAGTTCGGGCCCTTGTTTCTGCTTCTTCTATGATGGATTTGGCTTTCGCTTTAGCATCATTTAAAATGGCATCTGCTTTTAACTGCATTTCACGTACATGAAGTTCTGCCGTTTTATTCGCTTGTTCTATCAGTGTGGCCCCAGTATCTTCTGCTGTTTTTAAGGTCTTATACAATGAGTTTTCAACTTCCCTGAGTTTTTTAACTTCTTTTTCCGAAGTCTCTAGTCTGAAGCGATATTCCTTATTTTCATCTATCACTCTTTCCCACTCCTGTGAAAGGGTAAGAAGAAAGGCATTCACTTCATCTTTATCATAACCTCTAAAATGTTTTTCAAAAGTCTTTTGCCTAATTTCTATCGGTGTAATCTTCATTCTATTTCTTTATTTAAAGGTTCAGGTATTGAAAACTTATATTGCTAACTTCAAAATTCCTTAATTATTTGGTATACATGAAGGGATTTTGAGTTTTAACTTTCTCGAAATTCTATTTTCCAAACTGCCAACATCTTATCGTCGCTACATGAAATTAACTGATTTTCATAACTTGTCCAAAGGAGCTTATTTACAGAAGTGCCATGCCCTGCATGCCGGGCTTTATCAATTACCTTCAACAACTTCATTTCTTCCTCATTCCACAGTTTAATGGTCTTATCCATACTGCAAGTAACAAAATGACTAAAATCAGGACTCAGTGAAAGATTATTTATGGCATACATATGGGCTACAACGGAATTTTCAAGAGAATATCCATTAAATACATCCCATTTTTTTAGTCGCGCATCTCTGCTTCCGCTAAAAAGAAATTTAGAATCAGAAGAATATTTGACTGTAAAAACGGAATTCTCATGCGCAAGAAATTCATATTTTAACTTAAAATCTTTAAGGTCAAAAACCCTTATGTAATTATCACTATATCCGACTGCAAATTCTCCGCAAGCTTTATTAATTGAAATACAGCGCGCACTTTTCTCGCTTAACTTTACCTTAAACTTTGTTTCAAGGGAGTTGTAATCCAACACACTAATCAGTCCATTTCCAAAAGCCACAAGAAGCTTGTCTTCAAAGAACTGAAGATCGAATATAGAAGTATTCTCAGTTTTTAAAGATTTTATTTCCTTGTTGCTTTCCAAGTCAATAATATGAATGCCTTCAAAATTTTGCCCTACTACCAAATGGTTGTACCGGGCAACATGGCAAATAGCATAAATAGATTTCGGAACCGTGACGACCAACTTCCCTATATCAGGCGTGGTAAGATCCCACTTGACTACCATACCATCTCCACCGGCTGAGAAAAAAATATTTGGCTTATCTGTTCCCTCTAAGGTATAAACACAATCGCGATGACCTGAAAGGGAAGCAATTTTTTCTACATGTACCTTCATTTATGGATGAATTTAAGATGGAAGTGGGGAGATGAAAGCAGGAAGACTAGACTTTTCACCATGTTCCTATGATTCCAGATTTTGGAGAGAACACATAAACGGTTCCTTGATTTATCAAAAGCTTTGCTGATTGACCTCACTCTTTTTTTAGTCCTGACGCTAACAAATCTAGGTATTATAAGCCAGAAATTGCACTTCAAGGATTGTATTTAGGAAAGAATTATCAATAAAAACATTTTAAAAAGATGAGGTTCCTAAACTAATGTGGCCCGCATCCTCTAATTTTGCACCATGCCAATTATTCAAATTCAAGAAATCAATAATTACTGCAAATGGGGTATATGGGAGATAAACGAATCTTTAGATGAATTGATCCATAAAGTAGATTTTGACATAGAAGACAAGAGCGAATACGAACAAATTCATAACGAAACAAAACAACTAGAATGGCTTACAGGAAAATTATTAATTAAAGGCTTGGTTGAGCATTGCGGAGCCAAATATTCTGGAATTTATAAAGATTCTCAAGGAAAGCCTTTTTTGCATAATTTACCTTACCACATTTCTATCACGCATTCCAATAAGTACGTGGGCTGTATAATAAACTTCCGTTCATCGGTTGGAATAGACCTGGAAAAAATAAAGGTGAAAGTTCATAATGTTCAAACAAAATTCCTGTCTGCCCCGGAAATAGAAACTGCCAACGAAGACCTTGAAACATTGACTAAATTTTGGTGTGCAAAAGAAGCGCTATATAAGCTTATTGGAAAAAAGGGAGTCATTTTCTCCCGCGATATTAATGTTGATCTGAATATCGAATCACTTAACGGTTCCGGCTTTATTTATTATAATGGAATAGTTTATACAAAAGATATCCAAATTAAAAAACTCGAAGATTATATTGTTGCTTTGGCATTGTAAAATGGCGAAGTCAGAATGACGAATAAGGGTAATTCCATGAATACAGATGATAAAGCCATTATATTTTCTTTAAAAATAGCAAAAGCAAATGAACCAAAATATTCAAAAGCTCTATAAAATAGCCAAAAAGAAGGAAAGGAAAATAATCGGGCTGATGTCAGGTACTTCCCTGGATGGATTGGATGTAGCGCTTTGCAGGTTTAAAGGTAGTGGTTTGGAAACTGAAGCTTCCATTGATTTTTTCGATACGATACCTTACGATGAATCTATAAAATCAAAGATTCGAAAAGTATTTGCTAAAGAACAGGTAGAGCTTCAACATCTTTGTCTTTTAAATCCCTGGATTGGAAGTTTACACGGTGAAATGATTCTCCAATGTCTGAAAAAATGGAAAATTTCTCCCTCAGAAGTAGATTTGATTGCCAGTCACGGGCAAACAATTTTTCATGCACCTAGTTCATTTCACAAACTTGAAAACTTCCCGAATTCTACCCTTCAGATCGGAGATGGTGATCACATTGCTATAAAAACAGGAATCATCACATTTAGTGATTTTAGACAAAAACATGTGGCTGGCGGAGGTGAAGGAGCGCCTTTAGCAGTATATGGAGATTTTTTGCTTTTCTCAAAAAAAGACGAAGACAGAATAATGCTAAATATTGGCGGTATTGCCAACTTCACTTATTTGTCAGGCGATCTTGATGCAACCAAAATGTATTCCACTGACGTGGGGCCAGGAAATACCCTGATCGACGCTTTCACCCGCATTTATTTTCCTGGAAAAAATTATGATGAAAATGGGCAAATTGCTTCAGAAGGAACGGTTCATCCTGGCTTGCTAGGTGAACTTAAATCGTCTCTTTTTTTTGATGCGGAAATACCTAAAACAACAGGTCCTGAACTGTTCAGCATAAATTATGTAAAAGAAGCACAGCGAAAATCCAACACGGAAGATTTATCGGGCAAAGATCTAATTGCCACGCTCACCCTGCTGAGTGCAGAAGGAATAGCAGACAGTATTAAGAAAAAATTCAAGAAAAACATCTACCCCGTTATCTATTTAAGCGGAGGTGGAATGCACAATTCGACACTAGTAAAGATGATAAAAGAATTGCTTCCAGGGGCTATTCTTAAAACAACACAGGAACTGTCCATTCAACCAGATGCAAAAGAAGCGGTCTTATTTGCTGTTCTTGCCAACGAAAGCGTGGCAGCCGGGAAACCTTCCTTAGGAGCTCCAGCCAGTTTAATCCCTGATGTTTTTATGGGAAAAGTTTCCTTTCCCATTTAGAAAGCTTGAAGCAAAATGTCCCATTGAATAGAAAAAAGAGATACGGTAAAGGGTATCTCTTTTTCCTGAAATAGAATATTCAAAATAAATTAGCTTAGATTATTACTCCTCCTCTTGGATAAGGCTGATTTGTCGGATCTACCGCCGCACCTCCCCAGTAAGTGTATGCCTCGTTGTAATAATGATCGTTGGTTTCAGGCCAATGATCTTCATCGAAGCCTGGAGCGCTTTTTAAATAATCCTTGTCTCTGTTTAAAATGAATACTTCTCTTAATGGATCCAATTTAAATTCTCGCCAGGGAATGGCAAATAGTTTTTGCCCCATTCCAAGGAATCCTCCGAATTGTAGCACTGCGTACTCTATGGATCCTCCATCAATATTAATCATCAGGTTTTTTATAGATCCCAGGTTTTCACCTTCAGGATTTTCTACATCATCTCCTATAATAGAAGTGGCGGTTAACCTTCTGACAGGACGATTGGCATTAGGACCTTCCTGATTCTCACCTGTCCTGTTGTCCGTCTCATAACTTTTTTCATACATGGCCATAACTACCTCCTTTTTTTGAGTTTAACATTCCTTTTTCATCAATCAATGATTGACTCTATTTATAATTACTCCTTTTACTGGAGATGGTTTCAAATGGAGTTTATCTGAATTTTCTTTTTAAAAAAATAATTTTGATAGCCTCGGTATTTATCAATTGCTATTCCTCTTTTTTAACTCACTTCAACTTTTTACGTTTTTACTCCTATCGGGAATTTTGTTGATGTAACAATAGAACTCCTAAGACGTATGATCTCAACCTTAAATTAACGCAAGTGGAAATGATGAAAAAGGTTTTACCAATTATTGTATTTTTCGTTCTGTTTATTCACAAATCTATCTCTCAATCAATCGTTCAGGCACCTTACTATCCGATGGTTGACTGGGATACTTCACCATACAGATCCTTTAAGCTTACCGGAGGAGCCAATCCAAATTACAATACCACTTTCAGACTTTTATGGCCCAAAAATTATGACTCCACCATGGTTAGTAATCTAAACTATCCACTGGTGATCATGCTTCATGGCGGTGGAGAATCTGCTCTCGGAAATGCAAGATTTGGCACATATCCTAACGGAGATCCAAGAAGATATAATAATGACCACCAATTACTTTTTCATGGCCATGAATATTTGAAGGCTGTAAATGAAGGCGTGTGGCCAGGTTTTGTTTTATTTCCCCAGAACATCTATGGAAGCTGGGTAAGCGCCGATTGGATGTTGGGAGAT
>DASPJL010000056.1:0-25098 GCA_035628645.1 Cytophagales bacterium
TGTGGGCCAAAGGCAGAATCCATCGTGATGCTTACCGGTAAGGATTACTCCCTTGAAACCTGCTTCCTTAAGCACACTTGCCCATTGATTCGGATCAAGATCCGTAGGATTGAAAACCGATGGCTTTTCATCTCCATAGCCCCATTCGAGATCGGTAAAGGTATTGGTAGTAAAGTGAATAAATGCATTCATTTCCATCTCATGCCATGCTAATTGTTTCGCACTTGGCACGGGAAGCAGCGGTTCCGGTGGAGCAACTTCTTTAGGTTGGCAAGAAATAATACCAATAATAAAAGCAACTAAAAGAGATCCAAACTTAACTTTTGTCATCATAATTTAAATTTGACTTATTTATGTGTAAAAGACAAAGCAAGAGCAGCCTCATGCATTCCCTCTACATTAGTGATATACGCTTAAAAAAACAACCTATGTCATTTTGCCCCTAATTAAGAAAAGTATTTTCTATTGCCAACCTAAATATTGCAGGAACCAATCTTTTCACATAATGATTAAGAAAATTTCCTCAACAAGCTTCCTTCTGTTTCTAATCATTTTCTTTACCGGCAAAGCGGTGGGACAACACGCCCTTTCTGTCGGTCCTATGTTTCATTTAAATTTTGGTAATGGCAAAGTCACTCCCGGTTATGGATTTGAAATCGCTTACTGGAATTATGAACATTTCCCATACAGTGTTGACTTAGGGTTTGAGTATGAAAAATCAAAATTCAGGTTATATAGCGAAGCACAAACCGGAATAGCAGTTACAGGGGTAAGTGCCGGACCATTCCTCGAATTTAAAAATTCGTCGCCTGTGCAAGCCGGATTGCAAGGTTCTTTTTGGATAAACTATTTTGTAGGAGTTGATTGCAGGTTCAGAATAATGAAAGGGCAGGACTTTATCGCACCAGGAATATATGCCAAACTGCCGTTTGCAATTGGTCCCCGCGCGAATAACGGAAGCAGCTCTGACCATGATTGGGATTGGGATTAGTTCTTGACAGAGACCTTCCCTCTTTCGTCAGGACTAATGTAGCCTCTGTTTTCTTTAAATCTTTGAAGGAATTCGTTAGAAAACTCAAAAGATCGGGTCCTTGGAAAATATTAATTACCACCAATTAAAAATCTCTGCCTTCCCAACAATATTTTCGCTTGGAATAAAACCAATAAATCTTGAATCTAAAGCATTGTGTCTATTATCTCCCAATACAAAAACATAGTCTTTCTTAAATTGATATTCATTCATTTCAGAAATATCAACGTTTTCGAATCTGAGAAGAATATCTTTATAAAAATCCCGATTGGTGTTATTTAACTTAATCTTTGTTCCAGCTTTAGGAATATATAAGGGCCCAAAAAAATCCGGATTCCATCCTTGCCCCTTAAACCCCTGGTAAATATAATCCGCTTCTTGCCCCTTAACTGATCTGTCCCTAACAATACTATCCAGTAACGGACTTTTTCTAATTTCTGCGTATGTTTTGTCAGTAGCGAAAAACCGAACCATTGTTCCGGAAGTCATATAATCCTTAATTCCAAAATCATTCAAATACCTTTCACTTAAGCTTTCTTTAGCAAAGAGAATATATGAATGTTGTATCGTTTCAATTGGAGAAGTCTTTCTTCCATTGATTAAAACTTCTGAATTATCTATTTCTAAGGAATCCCCTGAATTTGCTATTAATCGGAATACATAATTCGTTTTATTATCCGAAGGCAATTTAAATACTACAATATCATTTGTCTGAGGTACCTCGGAATAATCAACGATGATTTTTGATCCGACCGGAAATGTAGCTTCCATGGAAGGTGTCGGGATATTAAATACTCGGGGTTTACAACCAATAGTTGCAATCAAAAGGAACAACAAGCTTTTTTTCATTATCTGAAGGAATAAAAGCACAATAACTTAAATTATTGAGAGAAATCCAATTTTATAGTCACAAATGGGACCCTTCCGAAGATTCTGGTTTGAGACATGGTTTCTATAGGTTCAACCTTTATAATCCTACCTGAGATTTCTTTATTGAAGTATAATCCTTGTAGAAAGGAATATGCTTTAATAGAAAGAGGAATTGAAAGGATCACAACAGCAAAAACCAAAATACGTTTTCTGATTTTTTCCCAGTCAAGGTATCGAGTCGATGTAAAATTCTATCGTTTAAGTCGCCGTTCTTATCCTTTTTAGCTAAAGTAATGGATTGAAGTGAGCTTTCAATGGATGACTAGTATTATCTGTCCTTCCTGTCTCAGCCGAGTTTCCTGAAAGAACAAGACTTTATCGCACCAGGAACAAACTCCCGTTGCCATTGGTCCTCGCGCGAATAATGGAAGTAGCTCTGTTCATGACTGGGATTGAGATTAGTCACGCCACATAAACCTCCTTTAATCGCTCTGTTTACCTTAATTATCAATTGACCAGGAATATTTATTGTAACAAAACAAGAATTTTCTAAGTTACTTTTCAAGGGGGTTGTAATCTTAATCTATGTTTCCATCAGAAAAAACTGTCTCACTGTCCGCTTTCGATTGGTCTACAACAAGTTTAGGCCCTATTTCTGAGTGGCCGGAGGAATTGGAATTTTCAACAAACATAATCAGCGCTTCCCCTTTACCTATGATAATTCTCTGGGGTGAGGAATCGATTTCCATTTATAATGATGCCTATGCTGATCTTGTAGGAAGTAAACACCCTGATCTCTTTGGTAAACCCTTTCAGGAAATATGGCCTGAAATGGAAAATTTCTCAAATGAAGTAATCAATACCTGCTTCTACAATGGAGAATCAAAGACATTCGAACATCAACCATTTAAAGTCTCCCGAAATAATAGAAATGAAAATCTATGGATCAACGTTCATTGTAGTCCAATTACAGATAAAAGAAAGGTTTCTGCAGGGGTCTTAATGGTTTTTGTTGATCAATCAGAAAAGGTGTTATCTGTACAACGTCGAAAGAGACTGGAAGCGACGCTAAAGGAAAGTGAGGATCAATACAGAGCCATTGTAGATTGCATCCCTCAAATCATCTGGACTACAAAACCGGATGGATACCACGATTACTACAATCCTCAATGGTATGACTTTGTAGGCAAAAGTTTTTCTGAAACCAAAGGGCAAAACTGGAGCGCGCAATTCCACCCCGATGACCAGGACAGAGCCAGGAAAAGATACCAGCACTCATTGGAAACCGGCGAACCTTATGAAATTGAATATAGGCTACGGGCAAAAGATGGGTCCTACAAATGGTTTTTAGGACAAGCCATGCCTTTAAGAGATGAAAAAACAGGACAGATTATCAGGTGGTTCGGCACTTGTACTGACATTCATGAACTTAAACTTGCCCAGGCAGCTCTCGCCAAAAGTGAAGAACGGCTTTCAAGAATTATTGACGGGTCAAATGATGGCATTTGGGAATGGGATTTTAAAAATGACAAAGCCTGGTGGAACGATCGGTTTAATGAAATCATAGGAAGGGATATCCCCGAAAATGAAAGAAGCTATGGAAGTGTGCTGCCATTTATTCCGGAGGAGGACAAGAACATTTTGCCTATGGCAGTAGACATGTTTTTAAAAGGACGTGGCAAGTTAGAAGTAGTTTACCGGATTATAAGACCCAACGGAGAAATCCGGCATCTGCTTAGCAAAGGAAAAGGTGTATTAGACGCAGCAGGCAACGTGACCATGCTGTCGGGTACAATTACTGACATTACCGAACAAAAACAGTGGGAGGAAAACCTAAGAATAAATAATGAGCAGCTCACCCGGATAAATAACGATTTGGACAATTTCATTTATACCGCATCTCATGATTTAAGATCTCCCATTGCAAATATTGAGGGATTAATGAGGCTTTTATCTACAACCATTGACCTTGAATCCAACCAGGAAGCAAGAAAAATAAATTCCCTGGTCCTGTTCTCAATAGAACGTTTTAAGCAAATCATTAAGGACCTGACAGAGGTTGCCAAAGTGAGTGGTACGCAGGAGGAGATCTGCGAACTGTCTTTTTCGGAAATACTTGACGAAATAAAACTACATAATCAAAGCCTGATTGAGGAGTCAAACGCTCAGATAACAGACGACTTTTCTCAGGCACCAAAAATTAATTTCTCCCCAAAAAATATGAGGAGTATAATTTATAACCTGGTTTCCAATGCTATAAAATACAGATCTCCTGATCGTCCTATTAAAGTTAAAGTCACGACGACTAAAGAAGCCAATAACTATATCCTGCTTCGTGTAGAAGATAACGGAATGGGAATAAGGGAAAAGGACCACCATAAGGTTTTTCAAATGTTTAAAAGAGTGCACACCCATGTGGAAGGTACAGGCATCGGCTTAGCAATCGTTAAGAAAATAGTAGACAATAATGGGGGCAAGATCGAGCTTGAAAGTGAGGCAGGCAAGGGAACAACCTTCAGGATTTATTTAAAGGTTTAGAAATGAACCCTGCCCTTATCTTTTTAATCAGATGAAAAAATCGCCTGTTAAGTAAAATGGAAGAAAAGGTCAATCCGCTTACAAAACCTATCCACATGCCTATAGCTCCAAGATCAAAGACAAAAGCCATCAGACAGCCTACCGGAATTCCCAGCACCCAGTAGGCAATCGCTACATACAGGGTAGATATCCTTACATCCTTTATCCCTCGTAGTAAGCCCACTCCAATCGCCTGTGTAGCGTCTGAAATCTGGAAAAGTGCCGCAAATAATAGAAGGGTAGACGCAAGAGATATAACAGCGCTTTCATCTGTAAAAGCCAAGGGAAGTATATTCTTTGCCAATACAAAAAACAAGGCACAGAAGATTCCATAGCCTAAACCCATGATCAGCGTGCTCTTGCCAATTGAAGTGATATCCATCCAACTGCTTCTGCCATAGGCATTGCTCACTCGGATAGAACCTCCCTGTGCCAATCCCAAAGAAACCATAAAAGTAAATGCAGCGCAGTTTAGTGCTATTTGATGCGCTGCTTGTTCTACAGCGCCTAATGTTCCTATTAGTATACCTGAGACCGCAAATGCGCCAGATTCCATTCCTACCTGCATTCCGCTTGGAATTCCAATTTGGAGGAGGGATTTAAGGGTGCCCATCTTAAGTTTCCACTGGCTTCTTCGAACTGCTACGTACCGTTTAAACATAGGATGAATAAAAACTACAGTAAGCAGGGCTATGCAAATGATTATCCGGGTAATAAGCGTACCGTATCCTGCGCCCACCAAGCCCAGCTCAGGAAAGCCCCAATTCCCATATATCAACACCCAATTAAGCGCGACGTTTACAGGTAATGCCAATAAAGACAAAACCATAGCAGTATAAGTCTTTTCGAGACCATCCGTAAATTGCTTTACGGCGATAAACATCACCATCGGAACGATGGACCATCCCATTATCTGAAGATAAGGAACCGCAAGTTCTGCTACCTCCGGATCCTGTCCGAAATAATAAATGCTGTTTTTCCCAAAATCCAAAAGTAAAGCGATAAGGATGGCGACAATAGTACAAAGCCAAAAGCCATTAAAAAGGTAATGCGATACCATCAGCCCGTTCTTCCTTCCATTGGCCATAGACACCATTTGAGATATTGACATTGTAATTCCAAAGGCTACCACAAAAGGTATATTGATGACAGCATTGACAAGCGAGGCCGCGGCGAGATTCTTATAATCGATCGCCCCTACCATTATGTTATCAATGATCCCCAATGAAAGCTGTGTCAGTTCTCCAAATATAATTGGACCCGATAGTTTCCATGTCTTGCCAGCTTCACTCCGAATACTCATAAGAAGGCGAAATTAACAAGAGTCGGGAGAATGTGGGTAATGGGATTATTTAAACTGAGGAAATTTATCATTGCTAGTCGTGTCTCTGCAGAGTCTCCTGAAGCGACCCTGCGGTGGAATAGCTAATGAAGTTATTGCCATCGTGGAGTCTCAGCAGAGATAAAAAACATTGTGTCGCAACATAACTTTCTTTAACCTTGCCAATATGAATGATAATCTGGTAACAATTGCTACGTTTGGAAACGTCATTGACGCCCAAATGGCCTTAGGAAAATTAGAAAATGCCGGAGTAAAAGCAGTTTTATTTGATGAGAATGTGGGAAACCTATTTAATGTGCTGGTCGGAGGAATAAAACTTAAAATAAGAGAGGAGGACAAGGAAGAAGCGATTAGGATACTTAATGAGCAAGATGAGAGTTTGTAATTTGCAACTACTCAGGTCTTTTACCACCCCTAACGACAGTTGGGAGCTTGCGAACGAAGTTCTCTTAGAGGGTGGTGAGTTGTTGCTTTAATTTTAATTTTAATAACTTCTTTAAAACTTTCATTTTATCTGATAATAAACATGTCCGAAGCAACCGAAACCTTGATTTCCTCCATTAAAAATAATGAAGCTGCAAAAGACTGGCAAAAGTTTCTTGCTAAAGTAATTTCTACCTTTGATTGCGTAACAGGTACCCTGCATTTTTATGATAAGGAATCAAAGCTTTTAAAAGTAGTCGTACATCAGGGTATTCCTCCGTTTCTTATCCCGAAGATTGCTGAGATTCCTGTTGGTAAAGGAATTGCTGGCATTGCAGCCGAAAGAAAAAAACCCGTTGAAATGTGTAATCTTCAAACAGACGAATCGGGAGTTGCCCGACCTGCTGCAAAAGAAACAAAAGTAGAAGGCTCCATTGCTGTTCCGTTGCTGTATGAAAATCAGCTTTTTGGTACCCTGGGTATTGCTAAACCAGTTCCCTATGATTTTACCGATGAAGAACAAAACACTTTAATGAAAATCGGTGAAGAGATCAGTCTTTATCTAATTCAGAAATCGTGATTACTTCTTTACTGTCTCCGTAATAGCTAACTAGTTCTTGTCTCGCGACTTTCTTAGAATATATTTATGGCTTTTGATAATATAAAACCTAGTAGTCCTAAACTCTTGATTTATTAGGAAAAATTAAATATTATATGCAATGGAAATTTTAGACTTTCAAAAATCCGACGAAACTATAAAAAGATCACCTTGGGGATTTACAGCATTGATTTGCTATAGCATTAATTTTTGTATTGGACTTTCCCTATGGGCGTTTAGTGACGATAATCGTAAAGGGTGGATAATTATAGGGAATTATATTTTCTTTTTCGCATTGATAATTGGCGTATTATCAAGCATAGTTGGTGTTGTAGTAAAAAAATATCCTAGAAAATCAGCGTTCATTGCATTACTTCTTTATGCTATCACTTTTTTGATCAATCAGATAGCAATAATATTCTCCTTGTGATCTACTGTCTCCGCAGAGTCCCCTATAAGGCATAGCCGTCAATTCAAGAATTACATGGAGAAAGAATTCAAAATTACGTCTTGTGCTGAGCAGTACTAGAAAATCTCGCTCTGCTTAGTATGACTTTAGTTACAGATAAAAATCTGTTTTTAAATGATAACACGGCTTAGGAGATACAAGGAAACTACTTTTTATTAGTTTTTTCTTTTATTGTATAATTCTTCTACAATTTTATCTTGATTAAAGGTTGGTTGCCCTTGTCGTGAATAATAGTTAGAAAACCGTGATATTATATCCTTAATAAAAGGAGACGAAATAGTAGCTAAGGTAGTTATTTTCTCTTCAAAATCAATTGAGGTTAATTTTTGAAAATCTATGATATATCCATTGGAATTGAGATAAGGAGGAAGGTAATGAAATCGATAATTTATATTTTTTACAAAATCTGATATTTTTCCCTTATTTACTTCACCGTTCTTATTCAAACAGCATTTCTTATAATCAAAATCTATAACGGGAGCTAATAAAATGCTTTCTGCCTTTCTATATGGGGTTTTAGTCCCTTTCTCATCAAATTTGTAATTAAACACCATATCGCAAGCAGGAGTTAGGATAAGAAATAATTTTCCATTAAACTCTATAATATCCCCTGTATGGTTGTTCTTTTTAATGGGCGGTTTTATATAAACTTCTGATGGATGGTAATCTTGAAAATCTCCAACAGGATTTATATCTAAATATTCTTGAAAATGGGAAATTATATACCTAAGTAAAGTATCAGGATTGTTATGATTTATCCATATATCTAGATCAGTAGCAAGGTGGTTCCAGAAAATATGAGTTAATTTACTGTCAAGACTTCCAGATGGTCTAAGAAACCCTGTAATGCCTGTTTTATATATCGAGATTATTTCAATAAGTATATCTGATAATTGTTCGGTTCGTAACTTCTTTTTTAATAGAGCATTTTCTTGAATATCATCGATCTGTGCTATACTCCCTGAATATATGATTATTGGTATCCTTATTTTTTGATAAACTGCTTCTACTAATTTTTTCCCTTCTAATTCGTTGGAATTGGATAGTTTAAGATCAATAATGGCAGCATCATAATTAGGAGTTTTTAATGCCTGTTCTCCTTCCTTAAAGCTTTTACAAATAGTATAAACAAAGGTATACTCGTTCTTTTTATTATGTTGTTCAATTACATCTTCATATGCTTGAATTTGTGTGTGTTCATCTTCAATAATAAGTAGGTTTATTGGTGACATAGCTTATCGTACTTTTATTTCAATTTTAAAAAATGCTCCCATTTCTGAATAAATAGCTTTTAACTCACCGCTGTTTCTATCGATAGCCTCTCCGGCAATTGCCAGCCCTAAACCAGTTCCGCCTCCAGTCTTGTTGCTAAATTCAGGTTCAAAAATAACTGCACTTTCAATAAGATGTTTTTCTATTCCAGGCCCATTGTCGCGATATTCAATGATTAAAAGTTTATCATCTTCGTATACCTTAAAGCTTATTTGTTTTTGTCTGTCTTCTATAGATTGTAGCCAATAGATGCTATTATCAACTAGGTTAGTAAAAGCTATGTAAAAATCTTCTGGCCATCCGTAGCAAGCTATTTTGTCGTCACATTCTATCTTGTAGTAAATGTTCTGAAAATTCAATTCAGACAGAAAAACATCTTTGACATTATCAATAATTTTCCTGATATTAAAATCCTTTTTACGATCTCTTCTTTTTGATGATAAAGGGTCTAGTTTTCCAAAAAGTTTTATAAAAATATTTGATTGCTCGTCAATAACAGAAAGTCTATTAACAATTTTTTCTAGTGTTTCATGGCTATGTTTTTCTATAAGTTCATTTTTCCATTCAGAGATTAAAGGAATTTGATTTTTAAAATATCCAAGAGGTTTTCTCCCTTCGTGTAGAATTACATTTACTATTTTACCAATAGTTGCCTGACCCTGATAAAGTGCAATAGCTTGTTTTAGTTCATCAGCAATTTTATTGTTCTTTTCTTCTTTCTCTAAAATTAATTTATTTATTAATTCTTTCTTTTTTTCCTCAACCCCAGCATTATCCAGCTCTTTGTTAATTTTCTCTTTTAAATCCTGAAAATTATAAAGAGCATTAATTTTTTCATTGAGGTCTCGATTATTTCGTCCAAGACCAACATTTTTTCTATAGATAAATCTTCTTTCTTCGAGCTTGAGAAGTATTTGTTTTGATATTTCTTGCAAACCCAAATATTCAGAAGTTTCTTTTATGCCATCCCTTGCGCTTTTTTCTTCAAGACCTGAATCTTCTTCAGATTGGATATGAATGAACCCAATTATTTGATCACTTCCTATTTTTACAGAAGGGTTTTGAACCCTTTCCTTATCAAGTTCTAGCCAATCATACCCAGGATCCCCAAGAGGCCTAAGCCTAAATCCATTTCTATATACGCCTACACCATTGAAAGTATCTAATATAATTCTGGCTTCTCTTCTTCCAACATATTCTCCAGTTGTTGGATCCTTTAATCCTCTCTCTATTAGTCCGTCAATTGAATTGGCGTCCCTATCAAACACTCTGAAATCAATCTTTACTTCACCGCAGTATGACTCATTACCTTTTCCATTCTTATTTTGGTTCAGTAATATTTTAAATTCTTTAATTTCTTCAATGGGCGATTGTTTAACTCTATTATTTTGAAATTTTAGCCTAGTTTTTCCTTCTGTTGAAACAGTACCACTTATTCTGTAGTCATAAAGTTCAAATAAAGGATATGGTTCAACAATTTCAGTAATGTTTGAATAACCTTCAAAAGGAAAATTTCCTAATTCAAGGTGAATTTTAAAATTTTCAATATCAGCTTCGATAGCAAATTCTTTGGGGTCTACAGGAGGGATAAGTTTTTTTAGTTCAAATTTTAATTGTTGCAACTGTTTAACATTCCATTCGTTCAAATGAACTTCGCTGCCAACAATTATTATTTCTGTCCCAGAAGGTCGGTTTGTAGAAAAATTTTCTATTAATATGTCTACGTCTTGGAGATATTTCGCCCTTTGAAATTGTTCCCAAATTAAGTATAATGTTGTTAAGTCACCCTTTTCATCCACAGTTTCAAGAACTAAATCATCACCAATAATGGAAGCGGAATATCGACCAATACCTTTCTTCCCTTGCATAGTTCTTTGCCCAGGGCTTTTTCCCCTTTCTAGCTTATCGTCAGTTGAAGGAACCATCCATTTATCAACGACTGTCTCATAAGACATTCCGTGTCCTTCGTCTTTTATTATAACTTTTATTCCTTTAGTATCATTTTTTATAAATGGAAGAAGAGATACCTTACAACTTGGAGAATCTGCATCATAAGCATTTTTTACTAGTTCCACGATTGCGGCATACTTATCTTTTATTAAGTCTCTACCAATTGTGACAATATGACGACCAGCAGGTCTTATCTTAAAATATCCATCTTTTATCTTTGTATCTGACATAAAGAACTATCTATTTGAATTGTAAAAATAAATCAACCTTTGCTGTTCATAGGATCTCTTTAATTTTCATAGCAATTTCGAAAGCCATCAAAGGAGGAACTGCATTCCCAATTTGCTTAAATGCAGCCGTTCTGTTTGCCCCTTCTTTAACTCCTTCGAAATAATAATTGTCTGGAAAAGATTGAAGTCTGGCTGCCTCCCTTATCGAAATGGACCTATTCTGCTCAATATCGGGATGAATATAATAATGACCATCTTTGGCAATATGAGCAACAACCGTTTGAGAGTGATTTAAATCCTCGGCTACAATTTTAAATCGATCAAAAAAGGATTTTCTGTTTTTATGAGTCTTTAATACTTCCGGAAGATCATTATAATTTAATCGCTCTTGGTTATCATTCCATTTTTTAACAGCAATTGAATATATTTCTTTGTCCTGATCTGTATGAGGTCTTGCGATATGCTGAGTTACTATATCTATTCCATTCCGTATAGAATTTTGCAATAAGTAATTATTAGCAGGGATCTCATATAACATGAATTTATCCTTACCTTCGCCTGCATTTATTTTGGGCAAATCTTCAAATATATTTTTTACTTTAAAATTAGTTTGTATAACAATTGCTTCTAAATCGGGAATGCATATTTTAGAATCCTTTTTCCATCCGATTATGATAATTCTCTTTCTTCTCTGTAAAACACCAAAATTATTTGATTCAACTTCATATAACTTCATTTCATAGCCCTTCTCAAAAAAAAGAGATCTCATCTGGTCAATATACCTGCCGTTCTCATTCTTTGCTGATTTAAGTCCTAGAACATTTTCAAATACAAATAATTTTGGTTTATACTTTTCCAGATACTTAGCATATTGAATAAATAGAAAATTTCTTGGATCTCCATTCATTCCATTTGCAGATCGTGCCCTTCCTACCAAAGAATAGGCTTGACATGGAGGTCCGCCAATAATCAGATCGACCTCCCTAGATTCAAGGTGTATCGAAATCTTATTAAATATTTTATCATTATTTTCTTCACCTATTGCCAAATTAATTACTTTATCCAATTCTTCTTTAGGAATATGAGAATAGAGTTTGCTACGGTTTATTTCACCTTTTAAGTATTTATGATAATATTCAATTTGATTATTACTTTTCAAATAATGATATGACTGTCTTGTTTTTAAAGTAAAACAAGCAGCTTTATCTATTTCTACATGAGCAATAGGGGTAAATCCCGCTTTTAAAAAACCTTCGGACAAACCTCCGGCGCCCGCAAAAAGGTCAATATAATTCACGAATGTGAAATAAACCCTTTATTAACAAAAAATCTAGACTTTGTCAATATATTTTAAAGTTTTTAAGAGAGAGCCCAACCTGTCAACTTGTATTTTCGGTTTAAGCTCACACTCCCAAATTTTTAATATCTTCCAACCATCTGCTACAAGTTTTTCTTCAGCTGTTTTATCTCTACTTATATTTGTTGATATTTTTTCTGTCCAAAACTTAGTTCTTGTTTTTGGTATTACAAAGTATCTACATCCTTCATGTCCATGCCAGAAACATCCATGTATAAAAATTACAGTCTTTAGCTTAGGTAAAACTATATCTGGTGTCCCTGGTAGTTTTTTATAGTTAATTCTATATCTAAATCCTTTGCTAAAAAGAAATTTTCTGACCAAAATTTCAGGCTTTGTGTCCTTACTTTTGATTTGGCTCATGTTATAACTTCTAACTTCCGGTTCGTGTACATCTGCCATTTTTAAATTTAAAGGATTTTAATAATTGAAAAGTGAAATACGAAAATCTTTTTAAATCATGTTTATATAATTACTGTCGTTCTTTTACCCAAACAAAAAAATCCTCCCGAAGGAGGATTTAAACACCTAAAACTAACAACCAATCACCCTCTCCTCACTCACCACATTCCCTGGCAAATCAGCAACCTGAACACGTATTTTATCACCAAGATAAGTAGGGTTGACAACGGTGGCTGTATATTCCCAGTCCAAACCATTGTCCAATAGGACGGCAAAGCCACTTTCTATGATGGTTCCTTCCGGGTTGGTGATCAGAACGGATACGGATACTACTTTGAAATCGTCCACCGCACGGATAAACGAACTTTCGAATGGAGAAGAAATAGGTTTGATTTATATCTTTTTGTTATCGGATGTTTTTATTATTTCGAGGATAGCATCTTCTCTTTGATCTGTACTTATGAATTCTTTAATTATTTCTTCATTTTGAAGTAAAATCTGAGCAATTGCCTTTGTAGTTAAATTGCCTGTTCTTAACAACTGAAAAATCATTTATTCTTGCAAATTCAAAAATTTCTGCATCTGAAGAATCTTCAAGTCCCAGCTCTCTTACTTGTTTGGAGCCAGAAAAAGAGTCACCAATAAGGTTTAGAATTCTAAAGGATATATTTTGATCAAATAAAAGCTTCAAGAGGCTATTCTCAATTTATGTTCTTTGTCTGTGGCATAAGCAAGGCAAGCGTTAATCGTTTCTTCGGACAATTCCGGGTAGTCTTCTATTATTTCAGCCTTATCCATTCCATTGGCCAACCAATTTAAAACATCATAAACCGTTATTCTTGTACCCTTGATGCTGGGTTTACCAAATCTTTTATCTGCTCTTATCTCTATGTAATTCTGATAGTTCATTAGGGTAAATATACAGATTTTTTCCTTTATTCTATTCTGAATGCGCCATATCGTTTTAGATAGACGGTCCCTGTTAACCCGCTGTTTCTTATTCTTTGGAGTAATAGATTGAAGTGAACTTTCAAATGGAAGGAATAGATTGCTTATATCTCAAAAAGTAAAGGTATTGTTAAAAGTAAAAGTATTAATATTGTCCAAACCAGGGGGCGATCTGCAATGAGATATTAGAATTAGAATAAATAACCAAAAAAAATCCTCCCGAAGGAGGATTTAAACACCAAAAACTAACAATCAAGACAACGTTATATCGTTCTCTCCTCACTCACCACATTTCCCGGCAAATCTGTTACCTGAACACGGATCTTATCACCCAGATAAGTAGGATTGGTAACGGTGGCTGTATATTCCCAGTCCATACCATTGTCGGTTAAGACGGCAAGGCCGCTTTCAATTACCGTACCGTCAGGGTTGGTGATTAAAACGGATACCGATACTACTTTGAAATCATCTACCGCACGGATAAGGATTTTATCGCCTGCCTGGCCGTTGTACGCGACGAGGTTAATGTTTCTGATTTCCGGTACCCTCAGGAAATCTGCCACGGCTACCGAGTAGGCGCTGGTGAACTTGTCGCCCATCCTGGCTTCATATTCTGCCTTTATTATTGGGTCCTGGGTTTTGCTTTTTGCATAGATTACCGCCTCGTTGAACCTATCCTTTACTGCTAATTGCTTTTCGGTAAGCTCCTCAGTTTTCTCTGTATTATAACTGAGGACGGTTTTACCCTTGAATTGCCTGAAGACCATAATGTCACCGAATTTGCCGCTTGCGCCAAATAAAGCCGGATTATTTTTAATTTTTGCCATTGTTTTAAGAATTTAAAAGGTTGAACATGATTATTGATCTTTTTGCAGCGTAATTAAGTCTCGCTGCTGTGACTTTCACCCCTGTTTCTCCTTGAGAACCAGTGTGTTTAATTAATGTTTTCATTTATTATTTATTGATGATGCAAAGGAAAAGACTGCCACCGACGCCAGTTGTCGGCGGTTAAAAAATTTTTAGAAATATTTTATAAGTAGTTGGTAGTGAGGAGAAAAAATTTTAAGAAAGGCAAACAGTATAGATGAGATTAATAGAGTTTCCAACTTTTGGAGGGTTTCAAACCCCTCCAAAAGTTTTGTCAGCAAAGTTCATAATGTCTTAACCAAACAACATCGCTTTGCAAATGTTAAATCGAGGCGTTTTAAGTTCTTTAAATAAAAATCTAAGCATTAGTTAAAAATATTTATTTAATTGGACACAAAAATTTATATGATGAAGAGATTATTAAAAGCAAAACATTGGCAGCTTTTCCTTTTGACTTTCGGAATCCCAATGTTATTTCAGTTTGTAATGTTGGGGACTATTATTTTTCAGATTTCAACCAATTCCACTCCTGGTCCCGAATCTTTCTTTACTATCGTTAAAGTCTTCCCGTTCCTGATGTTGTTATTTGTAGGGATAATGATGGGTTGGTTTTGGGCAGTGGCCATTGAGTTGGGTAAAAAGATTCCTGAGAATGTCTCCTTGAAAACTTCCAAATTCAAGGTTTTTTTCACCTTTCCTCTGGTTTACGTTTTTATATTTTTAACATTCTTTCTGACAATAATTGAAGGTGCGGCAAGCAATACGGCGCCGGAATTCTGGATCTTTGCCATTATCTTTCCCTTGCATTTCTTCTGCATGTTTTGCATGTTTTACTGCCTGTACTTTGTGGCAAAAACCTTTAAGACGGTGGAGCTGCAAAGGAAAGTTACATTTGCTGATTTTGCCGGTGAGTTTTTCCTGATATGGTTTTACCCAATAGGGATATGGATCATCCAACCCAAAATCAACAGAATGATTGAAAGTTAAATAATTCTAAGGATGTCCGCAGGAAAACAAGCAGCAGCCCGTTTCAGGATTATAGATAGATGTTTCACCCAGCCCGGGCAGAAGGTTTGGACCATTGATGAGATCCGATGGAAGATGGAGGATGAGTATGACATCAAGGTAACGAAACGAACCCTGGAACGCGACTTCCGGGCAATGAGGCAGAGTGAACAACTGCGTTTCTACGCACCCATCACCTATTGCCCGCATAAAATGGGGTACTATTACGAAAATCCGAATTACTCCATACTCAAATTGCCGCTGACAGAAGATCAGCTACAGTTTTTGGAAATTGCCAGCCAGATTCTTCAGCGTTTTCAAGGGATGACCTTCTTCTCTCCCATGGAGGAAATAGTAGCAAAGCTCTCCAACACACTGAAAGACCTGAGGCATAATACCGAAAAAGTAAAGTATCCATTCATCCAATTTGAAGAAGCTGCCTGGCAGAAAGGGCTCGAGTTGATAGAGGATTTGATTCAGGCAATTAAAAACAGGCAGCCATTAACCATCCCTTACAATCCTTTTGGGAAGAAACTAACTGAACATAAGTTTCATCCCTACTTTCTTAAACAATACAAACAGCGGTGGTACCTGATTGGTATGAGCGATGGCAAAAAACTTATCTTTCCGCTTGCGCTGGACAGGATGAAGAAACCCGAACCGTTGGACATCCCATTCAAACCCATCCCTATCTCCAACCCTGACGAGTTCTTTAAAAACGTTATTGGTATTTCCTATGCCCAGGCTACCCCCGAAAACGTCGTCCTCTCTTTCACTCCCGGACAAGGCAATTACCTGAAAACACAACACCTTCACCATTCCCAGAAGATTCTGTCAGATAACGAAAAGGAGTTTAAAATCTCCCTTCAGATCGTACCGAATTATGAGTTCATTTCCCTGCTAATGAGCTACACCCCTGATGTAGTAGTACTCGAGCCGGAAAGCTTAAAAGTTAAAATTCAGGAGTTATTCAAAAAAGGCCTGGAAAAGTATGAATAATAGATGTCAGATTCATTGCAGCCAATGTTTTGGCATTTTTTGCCTGATACCTGAAACCTCCTACCCCTCCTCCCCAAAAAAGTACTCCTAAACTCGATCTTATCTATTAATAGATATCTTTCGCAGAAAATACAAAGATTCTGGCAAGAAATGGGAGTATTGAAATGTAAAATCGGACAAGGTGTGTTCAAAACCGTACAATTTACCGACAGACAAAACACATAACAGGTTATCTTTGAGCATGTTGTAAAAGCAGCATTCCAATTGTCACTTTAATTTAAGTTCGCTATATAAACACAACCGACACGCATCTCATTTATGTTTAGAAACTATTTAAAAATTGCCTTTAGGAATATTCTACGCCATAAAGCATATGCCGGGCTGAATATTGCCGGACTTGCTATAGGTATGGCATGTAGTATATTTATCCTTTTATGGGTGCAGGATGAATTGAGTTATGATAGATTTCATGCAAATGCAGCACAGCTATATAGACTCACTTGTAGTGCAGGAGACTTTAAGGCAGCGGTAAGTGCAGCCGGTATGGCAGAAGGCCTTCAAAGTGATATGCCAGAAATCAAAGCAGCGGTTCGCCTCAGCAAACCCTCTACCAACTTACTTAGTACTGGTGAAAAAAGATTTGAGGAGAAACAAGTGTTTTATGCCGATTCCAACTTCCTCCAGGTGTTTTCTTTTCCTCTTGTGAAAGGAAATGCCAGGACTGCACTAAGTAAACCGGATATGATTCTGATCACTGAGCAGATGGCAAAAAAGTATTTTGGTGATGAAGAGCCCATCGGAAAATTTATCCGCAAAGATAACAATGAAAATTTGATGGTTACAGGAGTCTTTAAAGAAATCCCTTCTAATTCACACCTTCAATTCGATTTTATTATCCCTATGTCAAACCTGGCAAGAAGAGATAGTGACCTACAGAATAAGATTTGGGGCAGTTTTAATTTCTATACCTATATACAATTTAACAGAAGTGTAACCGACAAAAAAATACCTAACCTAATACAGAAGATAGAACAAATTTATATAAATAGAGGAAAAGCAAAAGCAAAAATAGACTTTCACCTACAACCAATAACTGATATCCATTTAAATTCTAACCTTCAAATTGATTTGCCAGGACGTGGGAATGAGCAATATGTAAAGGTGTTTTTTGTAGTGGCATTATTTATCCTGGGAGTAGCATGCATCAACTTTATGAACCTCGCAACGGCACGATCTGCGAGAAGGGCAAAAGAGGTAGGATTGAGAAAAGTAATAGGTGCCACGAGAAATCAATTAATAGTTCAATTTTTAGGTGAATCTTTAATCATATCATTTCTCTCGTTAATAATTGCAATAGGTATTGTATATGCTTTGTTACCATTATTTAATGCATTGTCTGAAAAAACGCTGGCAATACATTTATTTGACGGAAAGCTTTTTATGAACCTCTTTGTAATCGCACTTATAGCAGGTATTATCTCAGGTAGTTACCCTGCTTTATTTTTATCAGGATTTAGGCCGGTGAAAGTATTGAAAGGGAGTTTGAAGTTAGGAACCGGTAATTTATTATTCAGAAACGGACTTGTAGTAACACAATTTGTGGTTTCCATAATGTTGTTAATTGGTACTGCTGTTGTATTTAAACAACTGAATTTTATAAAGAATAAAAACCTCGGTTTTGATAAGTCTAACTTGATCTACATCCCAATGACGAGTGAGATCTGGGGGAAGCAGAAAGCCTTAAAGGGAGAATTATTACAGAATTCTCTTACCGAAAATTTTTCAGTTATTTCTGATCTCCCAACCACCCTGATTAGTGGAACTATAGATGTCGATTGGGAAGGAAAAGACCCCAATTCTCAGGTAGTGATTCCCTCAATGGATATTGATGAAAACTTTGTAGATGTTTTTAAATCCGAGATATTATCAGGGCGAAACTTCTCTAAAGAGTATAAAGGAGATTCGAACAATTTCATAGTGAATGAAAAAGCAATGCAGTTGATGGGTATGAAGAAAGAGAATATCGTGGGGAAAAGCTTAAGGTTTGGGAGCATAAAGGGCACTATAATAGGTGTAGTAAAAGATTTCAATTATAAACCACTCCAATATGCGATTGAACCATTGGTGTTAAGGCCAAATAAATACGGAGGAATAGTAGTGGTGCGAACACTTCCGGGAAAGACCGAAGCCACCATAAAAGTATTGGAAAAAATATATACCAGACTTAATCCTGCTTACCCATTTGCTTTTAATTTTCTGGACAAGGATCTTGACAATCTGTATAAAGGTGAGAGGCAAATGGGACAGATTTTTAACTTATTTGCGGTTCTTGCCATTTTCATTTCTTGTTTAGGTCTTTATGGATTGTCGGCATTCATGGCTGAACAACAGACAAAGGAAATTGGTGTTCGTAAAGTATTGGGTGCAACTGTATTTAACATTGTTTACTTACTTTCACAAAATTTCACTAAACTGATCTTAATAGCGGTAGCGATTGCTATTCCAGTCTCCTGGATTGCTGTTAATAATTGGTTAAATGATTTTGCTTACCGGATTGATGTAGGCTGGACAGTTTTTGTGATAGCTTCATTTGCTGCATTATTCATTGCATGGTTCACGGTCAGCTACGAGTCAATAAAAGCCGCTATTACCAATCCAATTAAAAGCCTCAGGTCTGAGTAGGAAATCAGTATAATTTTCCTTTTTACTTTAATAAGTAATTCGGGCAGTTTACGATGATGTAAGGGTAGTCTTGCCTGGCTCTGGCGTTGTTCTCCCTCGGCATCCTATTGTCTTTGAGGAAAGAGGGGTGGGCATTGTAGGGAGAACCAATCTTTGTTTGCTCTTGCCCTGACCATTTCGGTACCTGAAAGCCTGAAAACTAAAACTCAGGAGTTATTCAAAAAGGCCTGGAAACGTATGAGTAATAGCTGTTAGCCCATTCCAGCCAATAGTTTTGCTAATTTTTCACCTGTACCATAAAAATACTCATATAGCCGACTGCTGAAAGCTGATCGCTCCGATCTCATCCTCGAAAAAGTACAAGTCCTGACCAGTCTTGAGCAGTCTTGAGCAGGTCTTGACCAAAAATCGGCACTTTTTGGAAAATTTCCTGGAAAAGTACAAAATAGTACCGAGGCCTGGCTTCCTGAGTTGTTTGAGTCCCCTTCTGTAATTCTATTGCTCAATCTCCACCGAGAGCAAATGCCTTTAACTTATCAGGATTTACGATATGGTAGATGTTCTCCACCTTATCTTCCTTGAAACAAAGAATCTGACAGGCCTTGATCTGCTCTTTCCAATAATAAAGAATCGCAATATCGCCATTCACTTCTACGACTCTTCCTTCTATTTCAGGGTAAAACTTCTTGCGGATACCGGCAATTAATTTTATAACCGATTCTTTTCCATAAATCACATTCTTCGACGCAGCAATCTTTTCGCCGCCATCAGAAGTAAATGCTATGTCATCTGTAAGTAACTGTCCGAGTTGCTTTACGTCCGCTGATTTGAAAGCCCGGATAAATTTCTCAAGGTTAGAGGTAGCTATGTTAGGCTTCACCTTCACCGACCCTTTCAGATTTAGCTTGTCTTTTGCCCGTTTAAAAATCTGCCGGGAATTTTCGGTGGTGATGTTCAGTAATTCACCGATTTCCGAATGTTCATAATCAAATACTTCCTTCAAGATAAATACCGACCGCTCTTTCTCCTTCAGCACCTCCAACATTACGAGGTAAGCATAGGAGAGCACTTTTTCCCGGTCTACTGTTGCCTCTCCCAAAGTAGAAATGGGTTGTGGAAGCCAGTTCCCGGGATAACTCTTCCTTTTTACAAGCTGAGACTTTTTTTCATTGATTGCCTTGTTAATCACTGACCGCACCAGGAAGGATTTCTGATTTGCAATTTGCGTTTTATCAATTTCAAGCCACTTGATCAATACTTCCTGCACGACGTCTTCCGCATCTTCTATTACTCCCAGAATGTTGTAAGCATAGGGAAGCAAAGTCCGTTGATAGGATTGAATATCAAATTCAGTATGTGATTGGCTTTCCAATAAACTGTGCGTCATTAGAATAAAAATAGTTCACGAAAGAATTTATTCCAAGGAAAGAGGTTCCCCGCAAGTAAAAAGCGGGGAATACCAATTGCTACACAGAATGGGTTTCTTCCTTAACTTTAAATTTTCCTGGCTCAGGGTTAAATGCCCGGACTATTCTGTTCCAGGAGTTGATCTGAGCAATTGCAAGCGTCAAGTCCCCGATTTCCTGTTTGGTGAAATACTGGTTCAATAGCTCAAAATTACTTTCGGAAAACTCACTGGAAGAAACCAAGGTCAATTCCTCTGCAAAACGCAGCGCCGCCCGTTCTTTTTCAGTATAGTAAGGCGCTTCCCTCCACGCCGAAACCGAATAGAGCCTGAGAGGATCTTCTCCTTTTGCTAGGGCTTCCTTCGAGTGCATGTCCAGGCAATAAACACAGCTATTAATTTGTGAGACTCTGAATTTGAGCAGAAAAAGTAGTCTTTTGTCTATGGAAGATTCATTTAAGTAGTCTTCAATCTTTCTCATGGAGGAATACACTCCATTCGCTTCCTCGAATTTTATCCTTGTCATAGTTTTTTATTTAGTTTTTAAATCCTCTTCTATGACAGTTTAAGGCAAACAGGCGTGACAATTTTGTTACAACGTTTCCTATTTCCTCGGCAACTGCTTGTTTTCTAATAGCAAAAGATTTTTATATAAGCATGTACTTATCGCTGATCCTGATTCTTGACTTCACCAAACACTCTTTAAATCTCGCAGAAACTCATCCTTTAAAAAAAACCTCTCAAAAAAAGGTGATATATTTATTCCTATTCCGACTTAATAATAAAAAGACAGGATTATGGAAGTTCTTGAAAAGGAAATTACAGAAGTACAGACAGATTTTGTACAGCTTTATAAAACCACTTTCCCGAAAGTAGCCAGGTATGTAGGGGGTAAAGGAGGTACATTGGCAGAGGCGAAGGATGTCTTTCAGGATGCGGTGGTGGTTTATTTTGAAAAAATCAACAGTGAAGTTCCCTTTCTTAAAAAAGGCGATATGGAATACATTGTTGGTATAGCAAAAAAGCTCTGGATTAATAAGTACCGTGAAAAGAACCGGCTGCAACCACTTGAAGAATCCTACAATACTTATTTTCAGAAAGACGAGAGTACGGTCAATACTTCCCTGCTCCTTCGATACGTGGAAAAAACCGGCAGGAAGTGTATGGATTTGCTCCAGGCTTTTTATTACCGGAAGCTCCCTATGAAAGACATTGCAGGACGTTTTGGCTTTTCAGGTGAGCGGTCGGCAACCGTTCAGAAATACAAATGCATAGAAAAAGTAAGGGATACCATAAAAGCAAAATCGTTGAGCTATGAGGACTTCTTTGAATGATATCAAACAGATAGAAGCACATCTTCTGAGTAAGATGAGCAACGAGGATGCCCTTCTTTTTGAAGCCCAGTTGCTGCTGGACAATCAATTGAAAGAGAATTTGCTCTGGCAGCAAAAAACCTATGCGCTGGTAAAGTTATACGGCCGCAATAAGCTCAAAGAGGAGCTGGAGCAGGTCCATCAGCAGATCTTTAATACCCAACCAACCTTTAGAACCAGAATTTTAAGTTTCTTCAAAAAAAGTTAACCATTATGATAGTCAATTCCGGAGTAATACCGATGGTCATCGATAATTCGGGCCGTGGGGAGAGAGCGTATGATATTTACAGTCTGCTTTTAAAGGAGCGCATAGTATTTCTTGGAACCGCCATTGATGATCAGGTAGCCAATGTAATTGTAGCACAGCTGTTGTATCTGAACAGCCTGAGCAGTAAAGATGAGATCAACCTATACATCCATAGCCCTGGCGGAAGTGTCTATGCTGGCCTTGCCATTTATGATGCCATGCAGATGATTCAGGCACCCGTTTCTACCGTTGCCATTGGGTTTTCAGGAAGTATGGGAACCGCATTGCTGGTATCCGGGCAAAAAGGGAAACGTTATGCTTTGCCCCATTCCACCATACACATGCATCCTACAGGAGGCGGAGCAAAAGGATACACGGAAGATGTACGGATAGCCACCCGTGAGCAGGAACGCCTGCAAACCCAGCTCTTCCACCTCATGGGCAAACACACCGGCCATACCTGGCAAGAGATCGAGGAGTTTTTCATAAGAGATAAATATTTAAATGCCGTCGAAGCAAAAGCATTCGGCCTGGTCGATGAAGTGTTGGGAGACACCAGCGACCTCATTCTGCTTAATAAAAGTGGTTTGGATGTGAGTTTTTATGGTGAAGGAATGGCGGTTGGAGGTGCAGTTTAAACGGGATTATAGTGGAAGTTTTTGGCTTTTGAAATGTAAGGTCTGTATTGGAGGTTGTTGGACATGCTGTCTGGAAAAATTTCTAGAATATTAGTCCATTAACCCACTTCCCTCTCACTCTTTTTAAACATCTCCAGTTTCCCTTTCATTAATTCATAATAATGCAATTCGTCGTCACTAAGATGTTGTATATTCTTACTAGCAAATTCCATATATGTGTTACCCTTCCGAAAATTCTGCTTTGAATAATGGGCATAAGCTAATGAAATTGCCATACATAAATTAGGACTACTTACATCTCCCCAGCTAAAACAATTTTTCAATAAATCTATTCCTGCATCCAGATAACCTGACTCATTTAAAACTGCCCCTCTTGTTCCAATTATTGATTGTTCTTTCGGAGCGGCTTGAATAGCAAGGGAAGAATATTCTTCAGCTAGCTTTAAACTTTCTTCATCATTCTTTAATAAATAAGCCCAGGAAAGATCATTAAATATAAGTGCTTTATAAATTTCAAAGTCCTTTTGATCTCTGGGGATAGAAAGGAGTATTTCGATAGCTTTGTTATAATCATTTGTTTTGATATAGCAGCTGGCAATGTTAATCTTTATGCTGTTCATATCGGATCTCTCGAAAAGATCTGTCCAGATTTCTAAAGCCTTCAGAAAATTCTTTTTTTCATAAAATTCAAAGGCCTTCATATAATCTTTGACAACCCCAACTTTTTCAATTTCCTCAATTGAAAGGGAGAATGATTTTAAAATAGTTTTTCCATCATTCGGAGTATTCATTCCAAGAAGAGGCACTTCTTTAGGGATAATATTATAAATAAACAAAAGGGTATTAGTAAAGAAAAGGGCAAATAGGCATACATTTAAGAAAGCAGAAGTAGGGGAAAAAATAAAGTATATTACAAGGGAAGAAAGTGCAATTATTAAATTCATTATTAATCCTCCTGATGCATAGATAAATGTCTTTAATTTTAAATTTCTTCTGTCACCATAGTCGCTGTAAACATGTCCGTTAATAATTTTTCTATTAATTATAAATACAACTCCAAAAGAACGCCATCTATATATTTCTTCCCCTGCACCAATAACCATTCTAAAAGGCTCCATTCCTACAACCTTTGCAGCCAAGACATGGCCTATTTCGTGAATTATTATACTGGGCCTTAAATAAAAATAAACCATATATAGGGACAATAGAAAAATCCACGTATTATTTTCAGGGGCAAAGGAGGCAAGTACTGCAACAAATAAAAGAATAAGTTCATACTTAGGGAAGAAAGCAAAAAAAAGTTTTACCGGTTTATATTGAAAAATGAAGTGCATCGATTCTGTAAAAAGAATCAATATAGGTAATATCACCAATTCAAGTCAAGTTAAGTCTACGAAACTAGTTCCGGTCAAGGAAAGCCTATCCACTAATTATTACTTCCTTGCCTATCCTTGCCCTAAAGCCTTAATATCCCTAATCTCCAACACCTGCTTATCATACCCTGTCAGGACACTGTTTATCATCGCCCTGCCTACCTGTTGCAGCGTAAGAATCTGGTTGCGCAAAAAGAGGTAAAATAGGGGATATAGTAATCCGACAAATTTATAAAGTGGTTTAAGACTTTTCTGACCTGGAGTAGGTTTCATAAAGCCAGGGCGGAAGTTGTAGGCGCCCTTAAAAGGCAATTTCATGAGGTCGTTTTCTGTTCTGCCTTTAACCCGTGCCCACATCAGGCTTCCTTTTTCAGTACTGTCGGTCATCGCGCCGGATACATAAGTGAAGACCATTCCTGGGTTAAGACTTGCTACTGTTCTGGCAAAGTTTAGGGTGGTATCATAAGTGATTCGCGTATATTCTGCTTCTTTCATTCCCAGGGAACTCACTCCGGCACAGAAAAAGCAGGCATTGTAACCTGCCAGCTGGTCCTCAAAACCTTCAAGCTTCAAAAAATCAGGCACAATCAATTCTTTCAGCTTTGCGTGCTTCCGTTCATAATGGTGACGGTTCACCATCAGCACTTCCTTTACGGCCGGGTTTTGCAGGCATTCGAGTAGTACGCCTTCGCCTACCATTCCGGTAGCTCCTGTAATGATCACTTTAATTTCCATATAGATAACATTAATCCCGTTTTACTTTAACGGTCAAAGGGATAGTCGTAAAGTATCCACTTAAATTTTATTAACCTTCTATTTTACTGAAAGAATGCATCTTCGACCGAACCCTCCATCCAATTTACTAATCGTCCGTACTAATAAGTAAAACTGAGAAAATATATTATGGACAATAAGCTTGAAAAAGGAGAAAACTTTAAAGTAGACGGGTCTTTAGATTCAGACGCGGTTTCAAAAGATAAGCGGGAAGAGGATTTATCCGGGGAATTATTAAAAGAAAATCAAAAGGATTTTTTAATGGAT
>DASPJL010000057.1:0-11616 GCA_035628645.1 Cytophagales bacterium
ATCTGTTATTAAATAAAAGATCAAATAATTACTAATGACCTTGGCTCTTATGTTTTTGTAATCTGTTTTTCTGCCTAGTTCTGGGTTTTTAGCTGTTTTAATTAAAGCCCTGTCGAATAATTTCAAGCTTTTGGCTGTATGTTTTTGATTTATTTCGATTAATCCAATAACTAAAAATTTCAATCTTATCCTGAATGGCTTTTAAAGACCATCTTATTTCTTTTTCATCCATTCATCTATGATTTTACGGGCTTCATCATTTGAAACGGATCTTCCTTCTTCGATATCTTTTAATCCTTCATCTAAGGCTGATTTTTGCTCATTATTTAATTGTAAATCATCCTCAAATGTATTCAACTCAAGGTCAATCAACTCAAGAATGTTCTCTAAAATAGATTCATTTTCAATGTCTTGTATTCTCTCTATTATTTTTTCTTTTGTTCTCATTTTTAAATATAATGAATTTCCTGATTTCTCAAGCATGCCTTCAGATCCCTTATTTAATACTTCCTATCTAATCAGCTTCCGATTTTCTTGCGGCAAAGAATACTTGTGCCCTCGCTACATTCGGATTACATGGGTTCCCATTGATCATAAGTAAGTAACAGCCTAATGGAGAAACCTTCCAGTCGATGGAAAGTTTGTTGCCGTCGTATCGGTATATTCTTCTAAAGTTGCTTTGAACAGGCAGGTTAATGGATTGACAAACCTGGAAGACCCTGTCCATAGAGTGTGTCATTTCCTCTTCTTCTTCACATCCTAATTTTTCCATGATTTCGCTGGCATAATAGGTTAGCCTTAGGTCATTGAACTGATTAAAACTTTCATTTAGCAACAAATCCTCGATATAATCCACCTTCTTAAGCATATGAAAAATTTTAAATAAACACTTTCTATTAAAAATTACGACAGGCAACATTTATGGTTTACCTATTTCCGGTATTTAGCGATGACAGTACTTCTTTTAGGATTTTGCAGCATCAATAAAAAGCCAAAGCCATGTTATCGCTTTTGAGGATATCCATCAGAAAAAGAATTCATCCTTTGCGCAAATACTTTAAATTAAAATACAATCCGGTTTTTGCTTCTCTGCGTATATGCTAATTAAAATCAGATGGTTATTTATTGTAAGAGAAAAATTTTGTATCTTCATAAACCTTTTTTTAATAAGGAAAAATTTCACGAAAACTGATAAAAGGTTGTAACTACTCACCGCTATTCGCGTCTGAAATGTTAGGGGCACATATTTTAAAATTTTATTTAATCAATAATTTCTGCTACATGTCATAAACAAAATATACCTATGAAAACTTCAGGATATGCACTTATCGTTGGCCTGCTTGTATTGACAGGCTGTTTTAATCATAATAAGTTTTTAGTGGAGTCGGATTACAGTTATCAGGGAAATTTCAAAAAATACACATCTTTCAATTTTGCTAATGATGGAGCGCTGGAGAATGATTCAATTGATTATGAAACTATAAAAGATGCTATCAAGTATCAAATGCAGATTCATGGGTATAAATTCACCGAAAAGAAGCCAAGTATATTGGTGTTTTACAAAATATTCAACAGCAATTTGCAATATAACGGATACTATCAGCCCGAATTAAATGAATGGATAAAAAGAGGGAATGAAGATGAGGCCTATGATCCTGTAAAATACAGTTTAATCAATGGCACGTTATTGATCCAGTTTGTCGATTCCAAAAAGAATCAATCCATATGGCAGGGATATGCTTCGGGGGTTTTTGATGTGAATAATGATAATAACGAAAGGTATATGAAAAGCGCTGTCAGATCAATTTTTGATAAATACAGGATGTTCGTAGAAGGTTATATTATGAATGCTAAGAATGATGAGTTTTAGCCTTTGACAACCAGCCTTCAGCAACCGAGGATTTTTGGTGATTAACAAGGGGAATGGGTGGGTTAACTACCCAAAGTTATTTCTAATAGAAATTGCCCGGGTTCAACGACAGGTCAAAATACAAGGAAGGGGCTTTTATCCTTTGACCTTCCTTATATATATAGGGCATACCTTCCGAATCAAGCATGGGCAAATGAGGGTTTCTGGCTTTATTCCATTTTCTAGGCCAAAAATACATGTCATGGACCAGCTTATTTTGAATAAAGTTTCTGACCTTTTCAGAATCACCTCCTAAAGAAAACTGAATATCCTGACCGTATCCTAAAGCATATTTGTATTGAAGCGCCAATATTCCATGGGAATACTTTCCATAGGGAGCGTCTGAAATATCGAGGTAGCCAAACCTGGAAGGAAATCCGGAATCATTGATTCTTTTGGTTGAAGGAGACTGAGGATTACCGGTCCAGGTAATCGCATTTATTGCAAAAAGCATATTTTCGTAGACATAGGATAGTTTTATTCCTCCTGTTCTAAATCTGTCGCTTCTTCTGGTGGCAAGGATATCATTTTCAGTAATCAGCTCAAATCGGCCAACACCTACCAGAATTGTTCCAGTCCTTTGTGAGGTTTTCATCGGGTCGAAGTAAAAATTATAGGCGTATCCCAAAGAAAATTTTCGTCCCGTCTGGTTGCCCAAAACATCATAAAAAGGATCTAATTCCGATTGTCTCTTGCCAAACGAGCCGACCATTCCCAAGCTGGGCTGCCATTCAAATCCCTTTATGGATGGTCCGAATGTTTTAAAATTATAATAAACCCGAAACGAGGAGTTAAGCTGGATAAAATCATAATAATAAAATCCGCCGAAGTATACGCCAATCCTGTTTATGGTAGTGCCAAAGTTAAAAGCCAATCCACCGTTAATTCCCCCATTCCGAATTTTAATTGTTTGGGCTTGGCAAAAAAACGGGAAAAGACTTAAAAGTAGGATCAATGGATATTTTTTGAGTGGGAAGAAGGAAATGGGAAGCGGGAAGTTAAAAGAGGGAAGTTTGAATATGGAAGAGGAAAGATCTTCGTGACTTTTCGGCAAGGAATAAAAGAACAACTTCTTTTTATTTAGTATTTCCAAGTAGTACTAAGCGTTTAGACATGAAATTTTTGAACTTTTTAGTCTGCAAATATTAAATTGAAAGTCTAAGTTTGTCTAGCCTAAGATTTATTTTATTGTCAACTCATTTTAAGTAAGATGCTTAAGACGCATTTCTACTTCCAGCTTCGGTCTTCCAGCTTCCCACTTAATAAGGACATTTAACTTCCCACTTCCACCTTTCCGTTTCCCACTTTCTCAATCAGCGTCAACGCATTAAAAGCAGCATATCCCAACTGGTCATTATCAAAATAAATATAAACATCCTTATTGTCTTCCTGCCAGGTTTTGCATTTTTCTGCCCAATGTTCCAATGTTTGATTACTGTAATTTCCAGAATATTTCTTTTCCGGCCCATGAAGCCGGACATACACAAAGTCGGAAGTTACTATCTGAGGGGACTGATGATGTTCCAGTTCATAAATACAAAAAGCCATATTGTGCTTTTTCAATAATTCATAAACCGTTTCATTATACCAGGTATCATTTCTGAATTCAAAGGTAAATCGATAACCTTTTTTTGGAAGGGTCTCTAAGAAGTCCCGGAACCGTTCTTCATTAAACTGCCATTTAGGAGGAAGCTGAAAGAGGATCGGACCCAGTTTCTCCTCAAGTCCATCCACATTTTGAATAAAATTTGCAAAGGTATTCTGAGGATCTTTTAGCTTTTTCATATGGGTAATAAACCTGCTGGCTTTCACTGAAAAGACAAAATCGTCAGGAGTTGATACTCTCCAATTTGAGAAGGTTTCAAAAGAAGGAAGGTGGTAAAAAGAATTGTTGATTTCTACGGTTTTAAAATACTTCTGGTAATGTTCTTTAAAATCCTTTGGCTTCATTTCATCAGGATAGAATTTGCCTATCCAGTGCATATAATGCCATCCTGAAGTACCAATATGAATTTTGCCCTTGCCAGCCATTCCTTATCATCTGTTATTTAATTAAAATCTATACGGGGTGAGCGTTTAATGTGTTAGAAAATCAATTCGAAGAAAAATGTTACTTTTTCAACCCTCTGCTAAATCAGATCGTTGTTTTTATTATAAGAATGCCTGCAGGTGGACTGTTCATTCCTAATGGTCTTTAAGATTTGTCCATGAATTAAAACTTAATCCCAAAATCAGTTGAATTATGCCAGTGAATTTTGAAAAATTTGCCCAGGAAGCCAATGAATTCTTGAATGAATTAGCAAGGGAGCTTGGCCACGCCGGAGATAAAGAGCAAACCTTGATTATATTAAGGGCAGTATTGCATAGTTTGCGCGACAGAATTTCCATTGCTCAATCCTTGAATTTAACTTCATCTTTACCAACCATAATCAGGGGAATTTATTTTGAGCATTGGAAGTACAAAGAACCTGACAAGTATAAATCCTTGGAAGAATTTAAAAATGCCGTTAAAGCAGAACAAAGAAAATATGGAGAAACCCGGTTTGACTGGCCGCAATCGACAGAAGAAATTGCTGCCGCCGTTTTTAATTCCCTAAGGAAATATTTATCAGAAGGTCAGATTGAGCATATTAAGGGAGAACTTCCCTTGGAAATCCGAGAGTTATTCGAACATCAGGAACATGCATAAGATCTTGTGGAAATATAAATAAAGAACAAGGAATAAAGAATTTAGAAGTGTAGCAGGATTGAAGCTTCCTTCAACATTCAATATTCCTTGCTCAGTATTCGAAATTCATTTTCTACAAGTCAATTTTCTATGCTTTGGCTTTTGTTCCTCCGCTTTTGGCTTTAGGTTTAGCTTCCGCTCTGGCTTTTGATTCAGTTTTAGATTTAGCTTCTTTTTTCGCTGCCGGCCGACTGCTTTTTGCGGTTTTGTTATTTTCGGCGGTTTCCCGGTTTATTATCTTACTAAACCTGCTTATTTTGCCACCCGCCGTCTTATCCTGATACAACAGCGCCAATTGTTTTTCTTCGAATTTTTCAAAAAACTCGTCCCAGGTTATATCTTCCAAAGAATCTTCTTTTCCTCCCGGAAAATTAATTCTTAGCAGTCCGGCATCATCCTTGCCTCCTGTACCTTTGATTTGAGCAGGTTTTCCATCCCTTTCTTCTGCCCACTTTTTTATCACCTTAGGGTCTGTTGTCACTTTTGATTCTGCTGCCATAGTTTTAGTTTTTACTGGTTAAACAATTAATATTGTCGAGTATTTGAAACAACGGGGACATTTAATGCAGAGTTGAGTAAAAATTAAGATTTTATGGCTTTAAAGAAGTGGAAAATAAAAAAGACGGAAATTGTATTTAACCATAAATGGTATAAACTAAGAAGGGATGAAGTAGAGCTTCCAAATGGAAGACTGGTTGATGATTACTTTGTAAGTGTTCGTCCTGACGTGGTGGTGATTTTTGCACTGACAGCAGATGATCAGGTGGTAATGGTAAGGCAGTATAAGCATGGAACGGGCGAGGTGGTGGAAGAACTTCCGGGAGGCGTAATTGACGAGGGAGAAACGGCTGAAGAAGCCGCAAAGCGTGAATTGATTGAAGAAACCGGATATTCGTCAGAAGATTTTAGATTGATCAATATATTAATTGACAATCCGACAAAAGACACCAATAAAATAAACTTATTTCTGGCAACAAACGCAAAAAAAACAGCCGGTCAGAACCTGGATGAAAATGAAGAAATAGAAGTTTTTACGTTGGCGGTGGATGAATTAAAGAATAAAATAGCTAAAGGGGAAATTAAGGTTTCAGGAACTGTGGCTGGTGTTTTTCTGGCACTTAACCATTTGAATGGCTAAGTTCCTGACGGATTAATTTCGAAAGATTTTGATACTGCTTATTCAATCTTTTATCCTTTTTCGTAATATCAATAGATTGGGATAATTATTTACTTTTTAAATATTTTTAGCATGCTTAATAAACATGAAATAGCAAAACGGATTGCGCAGGAAGTAAAAGATGGCTGGTATGTTAACCTGGGAATTGGGATTCCGACATTGGTCGCTAATTATATTCCTGCCCACATCAACGTGGTTTTGCAATCTGAAAACGGGCTGTTGGGAATAGGACCCTTTCCTACAGAAGAAGAGGTGAATCCTGACCTGATAAATGCAGGGAAGCAGACAGTTACCATGCTCCCCGGATCTTCTTTGTTTAGTTCTGCCGATAGCTTTGGAATGATCAGAGGAGGACATATTAATTTAACTATTTTAGGCGCTATGGAAGTGTCTGAAAATGGCGATATTGCCAACTGGAAAATACCAGGCAAAATGGTAAAAGGAATGGGAGGGGCAATGGACCTGGTGGCTGCCGCCGGCAACATCATTGTAGCTATGCAGCACAAAAGTAAAGATGGTCAGTCCAAATTGTTGAAAAAATGCAGTCTTCCCTTAACGGGTATAAAGTGCGTAAAGAAAATTGTCAGTGATATGGCAGTGATGGACGTACTTCCCGGAGGAGGTTTTAGATTGCTGGAAAGGGCTCCCGGGGTGTCTGTAGAGGAAATTATACAGGCTACTCAAGGCAAATTGATCGTAGAAGGTAACATCCCGGAAATGCAGATCGTTTGATGAATGACAAAGTACGAATGGCGGTCAACGAATTATGTTGTTAATTATCTCATAATCACTTAATAATAAAATACTATTTCAAACGCTGAAAGCTAAATGCTAACGGCTAATAGCTAAAAACTACAACTTCTATGAAAAAACACACCTTACTATTTATTATTACAATAAGTGCTTTTCTTTTTACACAATGCGATAAAAATAATGATCTCGTGCTGTTTGGTATTGAAACGGATCAAGAGTTTGGATTACAAGCGGATTCAGCGATCAAAGCAGATCCGGCAACTTATCCTATATTGTCAAGAAGTGAAAATCAGGAAGCCTATGCTTATTTGGATGGGATAGTTGACGAGATTTTAAACTCGGGTAAAGTCACTTACAAAGATGAATTTGCATGGGAAGTCCACATTATCAATGATGACGAAACACTAAATGCCTTTGCCACACCGGGTGGTTATATTTATGTGTATTCAGGGTTGATTAAGTACCTCGATCAGGAAGATGACCTGGCAGGTGTCTTGGGCCATGAAATAGCACATGCTGATCAAAGACACAGCATCAAACAAATTCAAAAGCAATATGGGCTTTCTATAATTACAAGTATTATTTTGGGTGAAAACCCAAGTCAACTTGGAGAGATTATAGGAGGACTTACCGGGCAACTGGCCGTGTTGCAATTCAGCCGTAGCCATGAAAAAGAAGCAGATGATTATTCAGTAATTTATCTTGCGGAAACAGACTATGCCTGCAATGGTGCTTATTCTTTCTTCCAAAAGATGATTGATCAAAAACAAACTGGAAACACGCCTGTATTCTTAAGCACACATCCGGATCCGGAATCCAGGGTGGAAGACATTAATAAAAAAGCAAGTGAACTTAATTGCAATACCACAGCCAAAGACCCTGAGTCTTATGATCATTTTAAAAGTTTGCTTTAGTTGAATAAATAACCACTAAGACACGAAGGCGCTAAGATACAGTGAGTGAATTTCGTGTCTTAGCGGTAAAAAAAGCCATTGCTATTCTAAAAACCTTATTTCCTTTCCTGATTCTGCCGTTTTGCCTTAATATTGCGGCCACAAAAAATGGTCCGTGGGGAAATGACACGAAACCAGTCTTATTAAAAACTAATCCAAATTATATGAAAAAGTCAGAAATAAAATTCGACATACAATTAGATAAGGACAATATTCCCGAATACATTAAATGGGAAGCTTCTGACAATCCGGATTCCGATTTTAATGAAACCAAAGCCATAAGTATTTCTCTTTGGGATCACATTCAGAAAAACACCTTAAGGATTGACCTTTGGGTAAAGGAAATGACCGTAGATGAAATGAAGCGATTTTATATAGACAGTATAGGAGGACTAGGACAAAGTTTAATGAGAGCGACAGGAGATGAGTTTATGTCGGAAAAAATCAATGAATTATGCGATACGCTGGTTCAATATATTAAAAATGAAGAAAAAAATAATTAATCCCATTTTGTTAAAATTTTATCTTTAAGGAGTAGTCCTCTTAAAAATAATAAAATGATTTCCTGATTATTTTATTATTGTCATAAATAGATTGCCCAAAATATAGTATGCATGCATAAAATATTTTGGGCAATTCCTTTATAATTCAAATCTTATTTTTTTATATTCAGTTAACATTTTTTAATTACTAACCCAAATACCCTTTCTTATGCTTGATTTTAGAAAAATCCCGTTATGGAGGCTTTTATTAGTTATCTTATTTCCTGGCCTATCCTACGCTCAAACCACAGTTAAAGGTACTGTTACGGATGAAAAATCCAAGGAACCATTGATTGGGGTAAGTATAGTGATTGAGGGAAAGGTAATAGGCACCATCACAGACGCTGATGGAAACTTTAGTTTAACAACAAAAGACGCTCCTCCTCTTACGCTTGTATTTTCCATGGTAGGTTATAAAACCCAGGAAGTTGTTTTAAACGATGCTTCCGAAACTTTAAACATTGCTTTGCAGGAACAGGTCATTCAAGGACAAGAAGTAGTTATCTCTGCTTCAAGGGTTCAGGAAAGTATATTAAAGTCTCCTGTTTCCATAGAAAAATTAGACGCGCTCTCCATTCGCGAAACCCCGGCCGAGAATTATTATAAAAGTATTGCCAATCTTCGCGGCGTAGACATGACTTCAAGCAGTATAAATTTTCAGATTATCAATGCCCGGGGTTTCAATAGTACAGGAAATGAAAGATTTGTTCAGCTCATTGACGGAATGGATACGCAAGCCCCGGCATTAAATTTTCCCATTGGTAATCTTAATGGTCCTAATGAACTTGATGTGGAAAGCGTAGAGTTGATTCCGGGAGCTGCATCGGCATTATATGGTCCCAACGCATTTAACGGAATTCTTTTAATTAACAGCAAAGATCCTTTCAGGTACCAAGGGTTAAGCGCGTATGCAAAAGTTGGAATTAATCACGTTGGAGAAAGTGATGTAGATGTAAAACCGATGTATGAAGCAGCCGTCCGGTATGCAAAAGCCTTTAACAACAGGTTTGCCTTCAAAGCAAACTTATCCTATAGTCGTGCGGAAGATTGGTATGGGAAAAACCAGGACGACATCGCCCAAAACAGAAGACCGGAAGGTTTTACTTCAAATCCGGGAGAAGACAGGGTGCATGCCTTTGGAGAAGTAGCCAATGTTTCTTTGCCATTGGTAGGGTTTAGTTTGGCCGGTAGTGACAATCCTCTTGTAAATAATGTAAGAGGGTATTTAGGTGATTTGCCAAACGTAATCGTTGCCCGGACGCCGTATGAAGAAAGGCACTTAGTTGATTACAATGCAGAGAACTTTAAAGCGAATACTGGATTTCATTTTAGAATTAATGAAAAGATAGAAGCTTCTATAAATGGTAATTATGGATTTGGAACAAGCGTATATACAGGTGGAAACCGATACTCTCTCAAAAACTTTAGTATTGGACAAATTAAACTTGAATTAAAAGGGGATAATTTTTTTCTAAGAGGATATACAACCCTTGAAAGATCGGGAAAATCATACATTGCAGATGCGGTGGGAGCAAATATAAACAGAGAATGGTCCGACAATCCGATCACACCTGGAGATGGAAACTCAGATTGGTTTGCCACTTATGCGATAGCTTATTTGAGTGCACTTAAAGCATCCGGTGCCTCACCAGGTAGTGGAAGTCAATTGGACCCTGCCACTCAGGAGCAATTACATGCTATTGCCAGGGGGGCAGCAGATCAAGGAAGATGGGCACCTGGAACAGAAAACTTTAATGAAGCAAAAGAAAAATACCAAAATTTAACTATTCCAGAAGGAGGAAAGTTTAAGGATAAAACTAATCTATACCATGGGGAAGGGCAGTATAATTTTAAAAATCAAATCAAATTTATAAATCTTATTGCTGGAGCAAGCTATAGATTTTATGATCTGAACTCAAACGGAACCATCTTCCCTGATACAACTGGAAATAATATAACAATATTCGAGTATGGGGCCTATTTACAAGCCATGAAAACTTTTTTAGATGAAAAGCTCAAACTTACGGCTTCTATCCGTTATGATAAAAATGAGAATTTTGAAGGCAGACTTAACCCTAGGATATCAGGAGTTTATACTTTAGCCAATAATCATAACTTCCGTTTATCTTATCAAACAGGTTTTAGAAATCCAACTACCCAGGGACAGCACATTGATTTGAATGTAGGAAATACAAGAATTCTTGGGGGACTTCCTTTCTATGCTGACAATTATGATGCTTATGAAAATGCTTACACGTTAGAATCTGTAAATAATTATATAGCCGCGGTTTCTGCTCAAGGTACTTCAAACGCACTAATCAACCCTGCAAATCTGGCCTTATTGGAAAAGGTGGAACAATTTGACCCTGTAAAGCCAGAAAAGATTATTGCATGGGAAGTGGGATACAAAAGCTTAATTAACAACAAGCTGATGTTTGACATAAGCTACTATTACAATACATTTCAGGATTTTATTGTTCAAAATCAGATCAGAAAAGCGGCAGGTGACATCAGTGTTAACCCGATCAATGCTCAGGCGCTTCTAACCAATAACAACAATTCCTATCAGATCTATACCAATCTTGACAAATCCATCACAGCTCAGGGACTTGCAGCAGGGGTAAATTATAGTTTTCCTAACTATTATTCTGCCGGAATCAACTACAACTGGAACAAGCTAAATACAGATCTGGGAAATGGTGTCTTGAACCAGTTTAATACTCCTGAAAATAAAGTTAACATCTCTTTTGGAAACAGGAAACTGACTGATAACCTTGGTTTTAACCTGGTTTGGAGATGGCAGGAAGCCTTTAGATGGGAGTCCACTTTTGCAGTAGGGGATGTTCCTGCCTTTCAAACGCTTGATGCACAAGTGAGTTATCGTCTTCCGGATATCAAAACGGTTGTAAAATTGGGCGGTTCCAATATTTTTAATAAACAATATATACAAAATTACGGCGGGCCAACCATTGGAGCAATCTATTATGTATCCCTTACTTTTGATGAATTGTTCAACAATTAATGAATAAGCTATGAAGACTTTTAAATACTATATATATACCACTTTACTGGCCACCGTTTTTTCCTGTACCTATGATTTCCCTGAGAAAGAGGAATCGACATCAGGAGGAGCTGATTTTACGAAATATGTATCCGTTGGAAATTCCCTAACCGCAGGTTTCATGGATGGAGCATTATACGACAGAGGTCAGGCAAATTCCTTTACTTCCATACTTGCTGGTCAGATGAAGCTTGTGGGAGGAGGAGATTTTAATCAACCTGATATAAATTCCCCCGCTGGTTTTTTCAGGTTTGCTCCTGATGGGCAAACACCGTTAGGACGTCTTATCTTACAATCGCCAGGAGGAGTTTGCGGCCCATCTCCTTCCCCGATTGTCCCGGGCAATCTCCCCCAGCCGTTTAGCGGAGACCTAAGTCAGTTAAATAATTTTGGTGTTCCTGGTCTTACCTTAGGCACCGCATTATTGCCTCAAACAGGAGGGCCAGCCAATGGAAACCCTTATTATAATCCTTATTATGCCAGATTCGCCTCT
>DASPJL010000058.1:0-22063 GCA_035628645.1 Cytophagales bacterium
TATTTATCGGTAGCTTTCTTTTAAGTTTAATCCATGCGCTGATCCCAAACCATTGGATCCCTTTGATTACCATAGGAAAAGCGGAAAAATGGACTACCCGGGAAACACTTGGAGCATCTGCGATAGTGGCTATCTCCCACGCGCTAAGCACTGTATTGCTTGGTATTATTATAGGTTTGATCGGACTTAAGCTGGCAAATTCATATCAGCACGCCGCTATGATTGTTGCCCCACTCATCCTGATACTTATGGGATTGATTTATTTTGGAATGGATTTCAAACATTCTCATAATGAACATATTCCAAATCAGAATAAGCTTAAGAAGAAGTCAAAGTCCGCAATATTAATCACACTTTGCCTGGCCATGTTCTTTTCTCCATGCCTTGAGATTGAAACCTATTATTTCACAGCAGGAATTTATGGCTGGAAGGGAATTTTACTGGTATCTGTCATTTACCTTTTTGTGACTGTAGGTAGTATACTTTTGTTGGTGTACTTAGGAAGCAAAAGTATTGAACGGTTTAACTGGCACTTTCTTGACCATTACGAAAAGAAAATAACAGGAAGTATCCTGATTGTACTAGGTATCATTTCTTTTTTTATAAACTATTAATAGAAATATCATGGCGAAAGAATGTTGTTCACATGAAGAAGATGAAAATACAACAGGGGTAGAAATAAAATCTCCGAGAACCGCTGAACATCCCGGACCAGAAATTTCAGACGACCATGATGGTCATGGGCATTCGCATGGAGAAGATTCAAATCTAAAACAATACATTCCAACAGGCATTAGTTTGTTTTTGCTTTTAACAGGAATAGCCCTGGATATTGTTAAAGCATCGTTTTTCAATGAGCCTCTGCGATTTCTATGGTTCAGTGCGGCTTATATTCTTGTAGGAGGAAAGGTATTAAAGTATGCATGGCTAAACATTAAGAAAGGGGAAATTTTCAATGAGTTTTTCCTGATGGGAATTGCTACACTGGGCGCTTTTTACTTGGGCGAATATGCTGAAGGTGTAGCGGTAATGCTGTTTTATGTAGTAGGAGAGCATTTTCAGGAAGCCGCGGTAATGAAATCCAGAAGATCCATTAAAGCTTTGATTGACAACAGGCCTGAAACAGTATCGGTTTTTATCAACGGTAAAATTTCTATTGTTGATCCTAAAACGGTATCCATTGGCGACATTATCCAGGTAAAGCCTGGAGAAAAAGTTGCCTTGGACGGCGAATTACTGACCGATTCCGCTTCTTTTAACACAGCGGCATTGACCGGAGAGTCAAAGCCTGATAATAAGAAGCGGGGAGAAAAAATCCTTTCTGGTATGATTAACCTAGACAAACTGATTCAAATCAGTGTGACCTCTTCGCATGAAGACAGTGCGTTATCGAAAATATTAAAACTGGTAGAAAGGGCCACCGGAAGAAAAGCGAAAACCCAACAGTTTATTACCCGGTTTGCAAAAGTTTATACACCCATAGTGGTTTTTCTGGCAATTGGTATCGCACTTATTCCTTACTTTTTTATTGACAATTATGTATTCAATCAATGGTTATATAGGGCGCTGATTTTCCTTGTTATATCCTGTCCATGCGCTTTAGTCATATCGATTCCGTTAGGCTATTTTGGAGGAATTGGCGCAGCCTCGAGGAATGGAATTCTATTTAAAGGCTCCAATTTTCTTGACCTGATTACCAAAGTGGATACCGTGGTTATGGATAAAACCGGTACGCTGACCAAAGGCGTTTTTGAAGTTCAAAAGGTGCATTCGGAATTATTGGAGGGAAAATCCTTTATTAATTTAATCGCGGCATTAGAAAGTAATTCCACCCATCCGATAGCTGGGGCTATTGTAAAATTTGCAGGAGAAGGCTATAAATCCTTAAAAGTTGAAAATGTAGAAGAAATATCTGGGCACGGGATTAAGGGAAAAGCCGATGAAAAAGAAGTGTTGGCAGGCAATTTAAAATTGCTAAAAAGATTTAACATAAATTATGATGCGAGCCTCGAGGATATTGTAGAAACTATTGTGGTCGTAGCGATAAATGGAAAATATGCAGGATTCATAACCATAGCCGATGAAATAAAGGAAGATGCTGCTCAATCAATAAAGAGCCTTCATGACCTTGGAGTAAAAAACCTGGTAATGTTATCAGGAGATAAGCCAACGATTGTGGAGGCGGTTGCAAAAAAGCTTGGTATTGATCAGTATTTTGGCGGGTTACTTCCAGAGGATAAAGTAAATAAGGTTGAAGAATTGAAAACTAAAGGAAAGACGGTCGCTTTCGTAGGGGATGGTATTAATGATGCTCCCGTCATCACTTTAGCTGATGTAGGAATGGCGATGGGAGGGCTCGGTTCAGACGCTGCTATTGAAACTGCTGATGTAGTGATCCAAAATGATCAGCCCTCTAAAATCGCGACTGCGATCAAAATTGGCAAAAAGACGAACGGCGTAGTCTGGCAGAATATAGGGTTGTCTTTTGCGGTTAAAGCTATTGTGCTGATTCTTGGAGCAGGAGGATTGGCAACCATGTGGGAAGCAGTTTTTGCGGATGTCGGCGTGGCATTCCTGGCGATTTTAAACGCAGTGAGGATCCAGAAAATGAAGTTTTAAACATTTTAGAAAAAAAAGCCAAGACTAAGTTTATTAATAAAGCATTGATCCTTTTCTTAAATTTCTTTGTTATTCTACCTGGAAACTGGAAGTATCGTTAATCACCGATAAGAATCCCCCTGTTTTTGTAATTAATTCTTGTTTAATAATAAGTTAAGAAACTAGCTTAAATTTGCATCGTGATTTTAACGCAACAAAAAAAAGACATTCGAAAAACTTCAATTGAAGATATAAAGAAGTTTTTAGTCGAACATGGTGAAAAACCTTTCCGGGCCACTCAAATTCAGGAATGGTTATGGAAAAAGTCAGCCCAAAGTTTTGAGGAAATGACAAATCTTTCCAGTTCTACAAGACAGTTACTTTCAGAGAATTACTGCATTAATGGAGTCGTTGTGGATAAAAAACAGGTAAGCGCCGACAGGACCATTAAATCTACCTTTAAACTATTCGACGGAAATATAGTGGAAGGCGTTCTGATCCCAACTTCAGACCGCATGACAGCTTGTGTTTCTTCCCAGGTTGGCTGTTCTTTGTCCTGCAAATTTTGCGCAACTGGCTATATGGAAAGAAAACGTAACCTTGATGCGGCAGAAATGTACGATCAGGTGGTTCAGATCAGGAATCAGGCGGAAGAACATTATAATATCCCGTTAACCAATATTGTTTATATGGGAATGGGAGAGCCATTACTTAATTATAATAGCGTAATTGAATCCATAGAACGCATTACTTCTCCGGCTGGATTAAATATGTCTCCTTCCAGAATAACTGTTTCCACGGCAGGTATTGCGAAAATGATCAAAAAGCTGGGTGATGATGAGGTAAAATTCAATCTGGCGCTATCCCTTCATGCGGCTAACGATACCAAGCGAAATCAGATCATGCCCATCAATGAAAGCAACACATTGAAGGTATTGGGAGAAGCATTGAAATATTACTACTCAAAAACTAAAAATCCCGTCACCTATGAATACATCGTATTTAAGGATTTTAACGACGAAATTATTGATGCGGAAGAATTATATCAATTCACAAAAAATGTTCCCTGCAAAGTCAACATCATTGAATACAACCCAATTGCAGAAGCAGACTTTGTAAATACCAATGAAGACAAACTAGCCAGATTTGGAAGACACCTTGAAAAAAAGGGCGTAAGAGTGGTGATAAGAAGAAGCCGGGGCAAAGACATTGACGCTGCTTGCGGGCAACTGGCGGGTAAAGACAAAAAGTAAAAGTATACTATTTAGGATAATAATGAGGATGTCCAGGTATGTTTTCCGCCTTGCTGAATTTATTTAAGCATCTTAAGCGTAACGTAAATTCGGGATGACTTTTCGGACACCCTCATAAATTTTTTATTTATTGGCTACCGCCGTAAGCTGCAAATTCAAAGGCGCTGTTCCCGATTCGGTGCCAGTAAGTACCAAGGTATAAATCTTCCCTCCTTCAAAAGAGATCTCACCTGTAGTTGCTGCATTGGAAGAGGTGGCTGCATTGATATTAACAGCATTAAATGTATAAGCGCCCGCATCATATTCTCTGTAATTAGACGCTGTTTTATAACTCCTTGTTCCAAACTCAAAAAGCGCCGTGCTTCCGTCTACCCGTATCACATAAGACGCATTATTGGAAGCAGGAGAAAGATTAATGTATCTTACCCAGAACTTTCCAGAGGCAGGAGTCGCAACAGTATCTGGAATTACGATGGATTGAGGCTGTGCATTGGTATTAAAAGCAACCACTGAAAACTTCTTATCCCCATCAAAAGCATGACTGGTATTGACTTTTTCATTAATTGAAGCAGCTAATGTTGCTGTAATTCTGTGATTTCCGGCCGGCACTTCATGGTATTCTGTGGCGCTTCCAAAACCAATATTGGAAGAAGCTGAACTTTCGTCAATAAAAAGATCCATCGGACCAACATCAGGTATGGCGTGAATAAACATGACCTGAGAAAATGTAGGCGTTGATTCCTCATCTTTTTTACATCCGGCAAGGATTATAAATGTGCCCAGAAAGACAAGTAAAAATCTTATTTTGGGAATCATTAAAAGTGCTTTCGTGTAATTTTTCATAGTTGTTTTATTTAATTTGTTTAATTCATTTTACTTCCTAATTAGATCGAATGTTATGCTTTTTTATTTTATCTCTCCCCGGAATAAAAAATTTAAAAACAGTTTCCCTATAAGTAACTGTAAGTAAAAAAGTTAAATCAGATACTTGGGTTTAACCTTATATTTATTCTTTTTACATCCTCCAGAAATCGATAAAACGATTCCTGTGTAGTATTAACATGAGAAATGAGAAAATAAGTATTTCCAAAATTGGGAAATTGGGAATGTGTTTAATAAATGCACTAAGGCATTTTATTTATCAAAGAGATTTAACTTATATATGAAGAAATTTATGTTTGCTACCGGAAAAGAAAAACAGCTATTTTAAAACTCGAGTATTCTATGAAACTGAAAGAGGAGCTTTTTGCTCCTCTTTTTATTTTATAACATTTCATTTTTTCTCATTATCCAACCCTTATTAAAGGTTTTTTTCTTCCATTCAGCGCTTTATTGGCTTTTACATTCAATGATTTCGGAACATTCATTATTCTCTTAAAAACGGCAAGTGATTGAGCCACTACCTGGTCCATATTGTAATATTTGTAGGTTGCCAATCGTCCTACAAAATGAACATTAGGTAGAGTATCTGCAAGGTTCTTATACTTTTGGTACAGTTCTGCATTTTCCTTCCTTGGAACCGGATAATAGGGATCTCCATCTGAACTGGGGAATTCATAAGTAATGCTTGTTTTACTATTTACCTGACCTGTTAAATGCTTGTATTCAGTTACCCTGGTATATTCGAATTCATTGGGATAATTTACCACTGCAACCGGTTGTAGTTGAACAGTGTCCAACGTTTCATGCTTAAACTTTAAAGATCTATAGGGAAGTTTTCCATAACAGAACTCAAAATATTCATCTACCGGTCCAGTATATATCATGTTTTTGTAAGGAATAATATTTTCTATTTCCTTGTAATCCGTGTTTAATAATATGTGGATTTTTGGATGTGATAGCATGTTCTCGAACATTCTTGTGTAACCATGCAAAGGCATGTACTGAAAAGCATCAGTAAAATATCTGTCATCGGTATTCGTCCGGGTTGGAATACGGCTCGCTACTGATTTATCCAGTTCTGATGGATAAACACCCCATTGTTTTTTAGTATATCCTTTAAAAAACTTCTCATACAATTCCCAGCCTACCTGGCTTACAACCACATCCTCCGAAGTTTTGATATCCTTGATATCTTCTCTTATGCTTTCGTAAAATTTCATTAATTCTTCCGAAGTCAGGTTTAAATTATAAAGCGTATTTACAGTGGTCAGGTTAATAGGAATGGGAACTAGCTTGCTGTCTACACTAGTAAGGACTTTATGTTCATAGAATCTCCATTTGGTAAATTGAGAAAGGTAATCAAAGACTTCCTGGCAATTCGTGTGAAAAATATGAGGGCCATATTTATGCACTAAAATTCCATCGTTATTATAATGATCAAATGCATTTCCGCCTACATGATTTCTTTTATCTATAATTAAGACTCTCGTTCCGGCGGTTGCCAATCTTTCAGCAATTACACTTCCCGCAAAACCTGCTCCTACTACTACATAATCATACATATACACTAATTTAAAATTCCTGTCTGCTATGATTCCATTACTGGTTCATTCTCAAAAATTAAAGCACAAGTTTTCCCAACCAATACTTTTTCAGTGCAGTCAAAGTAATTTGGCTGTAATAAAAAATTTCGATACAGAATCTAAAACTTGGTTAAGAAAAATATTTTCGTCTGTTAGGTTTGGGAGTACTTGCGGAATCGCATAGTTAGTATTTTTCGAACTGGCCATATAATCCAAACAAACCCTTGAATGATTGAGTATACGGCGAAGTTTTTTATTAGGTTAGGCGGTCGATTTCTCTTAGTCAATCAATCTACAACACCCTTCTCACCGACCTATACCTATTTTTATAATGTTTGCTATTCAAATTGTCAATTACAACTCCCCGGCTTGAAGAGGAGTGAATAAAGGAAATTTTGTCATTTGAGCTTGAGACAATTATTCCAACATGCCCGATCCTTTCGTTGCCCCTGGTAGGACTTTTAAAGAAGATCAGGTCCCCTCTTTCCGCATCTTTAAGTGATACAGGTTCTCCGAATTTTGATTGGGTAATGGAAGACGGCGGAATTTTAAGTCCCGATTCTTTATACACATAAGAAGTAAACCCTGAACAATCAAAACCTGTGGAGGGCTTCTTTCCGGCATAAGTATATTTTATACCTAAATGAGAGAGGGCGTGATCAACAATTTTATCTTTGCTCGTTTTCTTATCAATCTTATTTGTAGGTGTATTAAAACCTGCAGAAATATACTTTGGTGTATCAGCTTTCTGAACCTTTAAACCTTGGTTGTAATTATTAGAGATAAAAATCAAAAGGACAAACCCGAAGATAAAATAGAAAAACCCGCTTCTAAAAACATCCTGAATGTTCAGCACATCTTCTGATGCTTTCCTTTCTAAATTAGTGCTTTTTCTTTTAATACTTTTTTCCATAGCTTTTGCAAAAAAATCAGTATCCGTAAGACACTGATTCCTTACAACAACAAAAGCATAAATATCATTCCTTTACCTCTCGGGAATAAGTGATAAAGTCGGTATTTGGAGGATCAATATTATTTTGCCTTAAGAGAATAGCATATTGAGCCCTGTGATAAGTAGCATGATTTGCTGTATGAATGATAATATCAGAAATGACGGTTTCGTATGGGATCTTTTGAAAATTAATATAAGATAAAATCCGGCTGAATTCCTGTTCATCAGAGCTTTTTAGGTAGTTAAGCCAATTGGTTGTATTTTCTTTGGCCATTTGCTCCACTTCATTCAAAGGAAGTGTTTTCCAAATATGCAAAGAGAAGTCGGGATTTCCCTGGATCCTCGACAACCATAATTTTTGCGCGACAATGGTGTGGCTCAGCAGAAGCTGAATCCTTTCGGGTATCACATTAAGGGTTTTAAAAAGAGTAAAGTAACGCTCATTGGCCCAGTGATTATATTTATACAATCTGATCAAATATTCTTTCATTTCAATGGTATTTTTAAATATTAGCGCTGCGAATTTATAGGTGAGAAGTTAGAAGAGGAAATTTATTATTATAGTTGGAAGTCAGAAGATCGAAGTTGGAAGAAAAAAACTTTCTAAAAGTTGGTTGAATATACCGAGTTACGATCCAAATAACTTTTGGAAAATATTACCCCAAGCTTGGTTCAAACCTTTTAAGAAAACCTACCAGCTTTTCATTAAATACTTTAGGATTTTCAAGGTTGGTCAGATGACCAGCATTAGGAATAATCTCAAGAGAAGCATTAGGAATTTTGTCTTTTAAATTTTCCGCAACGCTTAATGGCGTTACTGTATCATGCTCGCCCACAAGTATTAAAGTCGGGACTTTTATCTTTTTCAAGATGGAAGTAGTTTCTGAACGCCTTGCCATAGCATCTTGAGCGGATATAATCCCTTTGGAAGGATTTTCAAGAATTTTATGCTCAAGTTCCTTCACCAGCTTTCCATTATTTTCCAACGTATTTTTACTTAAGACATTCTTTAAAAACTCCTGAGGATATCCCGGCAAGCCCTCCGACTCAATTTTTTTAATTGTTTCATACCTTTTTTTCCGTGCCTCTTCTGTATCCATTTCGCTTCTGGTATCACACAAAACCAGGCCTTTAATCCTATCCTTATATTTTTCGACGGCCTTCAAGGCGATATATCCTCCCATGGATAATCCACAAATTACCGCCTGGTCAATTTTTAAATCATCCATTAAGCCTATCAAATCATCTGCATGTTGTTCTATGGAATTGTTGCCGTTACCGAGATCACTTTTTCCAAACCCTCTTAAATCATAAACAATTATCCTTAAAAAAGGAGGCAAGCTTTCCATCTGAGGCTCCCACATGGTGTGATTAAATGGGAAACCATGAATGAAAATAATTGGCAGTCCATGAGGATGACCGCTTTCAATGTGGTTTAGAAGAATGTCGTTAACAATAACTTTCATAGGCAAGAGATCTGGGTAAAAAGAAGTTGAAAAGGAGCTTTTGTTGGTTTTCCAGTAGAATTTCTACATAAAAAGTCCTATTCGTGTTTAACGTTGAATTTAACTATCTAATTTAAAAAACGCAGGAAGTTTTGAAGGGTTTTTAACTACTTTTTTAAATATTCCCACCAGTTAAAGTTTTTCCTGGTCTTTAAATAATTTAGATCCCTTTCATTTGTATACGCTTCTTTTTCAAAAATAATATTTAGATAAGCTTCATTGTGATTCTTATATTTTATCAAGTTGGCCAGGTAGTTAAATAAGTAGAGAAGATAAAACGGGAAAATCAATAATTCCAATTGTTGCTTATGATGGATCAATTCGTGATTTATCAAAAACTTATTTTGCTTGTATTTTTCATTAGCAAGGATTATGAACGGCCAGACAGCCATACCGGATACATTAAGTTTTTTAAAAACCAGGATCATTTCTTCTCAATTATAATAAATGGCATACTGATAAATCAGGAAGATTGTTGTTTTCCCAAAAAGAAAAAGAATATGGTAAGAATGGCTAAAATTATGGAGAGGATATAGTAAAAATTGAATTGTTCTTTCAGGATAACTATGCCAACAATAATTGACGTAGTCATAAAAGAAAGAATTGCATAAAGGATATAATAAGTAGCGCCAAATTTATTGTATAAGAAGTAGAAGCCGATATAGGTAATGGATATTCCTATTCCTGTAAACAAAATGGATTTATAATTTTGGGAAATGGCATTGTAAAAGTCAGGTTTGGGGAAAAAAAATGATACCAAGGAAAGGATCAGAATACCTAATAAAAGACTTAATATCAAAAATAGAAAGGGACTTTCAGAAGGAATTGACTTTCTTTGTCCATATACAAAAAGTGCATTTCCCACAGAAGCGATAAATGCAAAAACAAAAGCGCCGACTAAAGGATTTTTCATAGACATTGGTTAAGCATGTGAAAATAATAGATTTTTTGCTAAAAAAGGATGAGGTAAATTAAATGTTAAATTCTGAATTTTAACTTTGCAAAATTGGGCATATAGCTACTTGGGGTAAAAGCTCTGATTGCTGACACCTGACTGCTCATTGCTCAAACCCCAAACCCAGTACCCCTAAAATGAAAGAATATACGCTTGCTCAGTTGGCATTAAGAAATGGTCAGGACAGAGAAGAAATATGGTGCGCTTATGAAGGATTTATATATGACGTATCCCGATCAAGGTTATGGCGAAATGGAAAACACTATGAACATTGGGCCGGTCAGGATCTGACCGATGAACTTAAAGATGCTCCACATACGAAGACGGTTTTCGATAAGTTTGAGATTATCGGCAAGCTTAAAAAGTAGAAATTTCCTTATTCTCAGCTCTAATTTATTTCCTATCAATTCTTATATATTTGCCGTTATTAACAAACTAAGTTTATTCCCATGTCAGTATCAAAATCAGACCTAAAAAGAGTGACTACTCATCGTCTCCAGGAGATGAAAAACAGGGGAGAAAAAATTTCCATGCTTACCGCCTATGACTATTCGCTGGCAAAGATCATTGATGGAGCCGGAATTGATGTGATACTGGTAGGAGATTCTGCCTCGAATGTGATGGCTGGCAATGAAACAACCTTGCCCATCACGCTGGACCAGATGATTTATCATGCTTCCTCTGTAGTACGGGCAATCAGCAGGGCATTTGTCATTGTGGATCTTCCTTTTGGTTCTTATCAGGGCAATTCCTCGGAAGCTTTAAGGTCGGCCATCAGGATAATGAAGGAATCAGGAGCACATGCGGTAAAAATGGAAGGCGGTGCAGAAATTAAAGAATCGGTAATCAGGATCCTAAGCGCAGGAATTCCTGTGATGGGCCATTTGGGATTAACGCCTCAATCGATATATAAATTCGGCACTTATACGGTAAGAGCAAAAGAGGAAGAAGAAGCCAAAAAACTGGTAGACGACGCACATATTCTCGAAGAATGCGGTTGCTTTGGAATTGTGCTGGAGAAAATCCCTGCTGAATTGGCAAAGAGGGTTACTTCAGAATTAATGATCCCAACCATAGGCATCGGTGCAGGTCAATATGTAGATGGTCAGGTATTGGTCCTTCACGATATGTTAGGAATTACACAAGAATTCAAACCAAGGTTTTTAAGAAGATATCTTGATCTAAATGATTTAATAACAAAAGCCGTTTCACAATACGTAGGGGACATAAAAAACAAAGATTTTCCCAACGAGAAAGAATGTTATTAAACCCGGGGTAATGTCGAGATACGCTATAGGAGATATTCATGGATGTGTAAAGACTTTTAAAAGTTTAGTTGAGGAAGGTCTTAAATTAAAGAAAGAAGATACCCTATACCTCCTTGGTGATTTAGTAAATAAAGGTCCGGATAGTCGTGGGGTCATGGACTACATATTTCTATTAAAAAAAGAAAATTATAACATCATAAGCCTCAGGGGAAATCATGATCAAATGTTCCTGAATGCTTATTATGGAAAAATTGCGCATTACTGGACAACTGAATTTGGAGGCCCGAAGACAATAAAAAGTTTCGAAGTGGATAATGTGGAAGATATTCCCATTCAGTATTTTGATTTTATAAAAGATATGCCCTATTTCCTTGAGCTGGATAATTGTTTTTTAGTTCACGCCGGATTCAATTTTGAAGTGGGAAATCCCCTATTAGATATAAGGGCGATGATGCATTCGAGAAAATTTAAGTTGGATGCTGAGCAATTGGGAGGAAAAAGATTAATTCATGGTCATGTGCCAACCCCATTATCTGAAATAAAATATGCGGCTGAAGATGCTTCGCCTGAGATTAATTTAGATGGAGGATGCGTTTATTTTCTTAATGACGATTTGGGCTCCTTGGTTGGGATGAACATAGATACGACAGAACTGTTTGTTAAGGAAAATATCGACAAACCTTATCCTATAGATATAAAAAATTAAAACAATGACCAGGTTGAATAAGCGTTTTTCCGTGCTGAAGTTTTTCCTCCTTGGGATCATCTTGGTGTCCTTTGGTTTTAGGCTATTTGAAAACAAACCTTTAATAGTAGAAAACAACAAAGCTGCCTTGACCTATCACCTGAAAGGAGGTGAATTAAAAGATTTTCATTTAAAACCAAATGGATTAAACCCGTTTTCTGTTTTGCAGGGAGAGCTGGGCAATGCTTATTTGTCTATTAACGCTGTGCCCGACTCCAACATGGTAGTTTGGGATCTGGTAAATTCTCCTATTCTTAAAAACAAAACAATGGAGTTTATGATGAAGGCAGACTTTTTGAAAGATAAGATTACAGTAAAAAGGCAGGTGAGGCTGGAAAGCGGGAAAACCGGATTTCATGTTAAAGAATCGTTCTTTAATTATGATGTTGCGGAAAAAGCAATTAAACCTTCTCAACATATCTCCCTCAATCCTGAACTACTGAACAATGCAATGATTTATTCAAATGTAGAATTGGCGCTTCCTAAAAATATAGCCTCTAAGAAACCACGGGCATTTGACAAAATCAAAGATGAATCTTCTTTACATTGGATAGTAATCGCAAATGCTGATAAAAATCTTTTACTGGGATACGTCTGGACTGGAAATGATTATTCAAAGGTAATCATTGAAAACTCCGCAAACGGCGCCTTTTTGTCTTTAATGGAAAAAGATGAAGAGCAAAAACCATTGGAATCTAAAGGTGAAAGGTCCAAAAGCTACTTTTGTTTTCTCCAGGAAATAAGTGATGGATTTAAAAAAGTATCTACCATTCATCCGGTAAAGGGTAGAATTATATTGGAAACTTCAGATCAAAAACAGAGATTTGATTTAGGAAAAACGTTGGAAATGTGACAATGGGTTTATGTGATAATATGCTAATTATGAAATGCCACATAAAATAAACCTTATTAAAGTTGACGGATGATACTTGAACCTTGCTAAGGAGAAGCACAATACAAGGCAATAAAAATTAAAACAATTGACAATTTAAGGGAAGTAACTAAGAAGTTGCAAGCAAACTTCCCCGAACCTAGAACCTTATACCCCGAATATGAAAGAATATAAAGCAGGCACTACAGTAGAACATCCAAGATATGGAGACGGTGTGATTTATAAAGTGAATCTCACCAATTATGAAATCATTTTTGAAAGAGGCGGTAAGATCCAGTTTTCCAAGTCAAACGAAGATCTGATAATTAAGGAAGCTGTGGAGGTAGAAGGTACCCAAACAGGACTGGATTTAGCAAAAATTGAAGAGGTAATTACTTATGTTTTGGAAAAGCATGAAGTGCTGATTGAAAATGTTCCTTTGGGAGAAAAATGGTCCGGAGGCACTTTGATTTTACAGCCGTCTTCTTCCAGCCTTAAACCTAAAGAAATTCCGATTGAGACTTTTTTCCATAAAATTGTGATGGTTCGTGACAGGCTCAGGGTGTTGGAGCAAAACATCAATAGTCATTCCAAATTGACCGATGAAGACAAAGTGAATCTTCAGCAATATATTACCCGGATCTATGGCAGTTTGACGACCTTCAATATTTTATTTAAAGAAAAAGACCACTACTTCGCTGGTGCGGGCGAGAAGGGCTGATTTACAAAGTCAATGAATTATTCTATTGTTCTAAGAGGAAATTCTTTAGAAATAAAATCAAAATCTTTATCGAGATATAAAATTGGTAAATCAAAGTGAAGGCAGTAATAGGCTATTAAACAATCTTGACTTTTTCTAATTGTAATTCCTTTTGCTCTCAAGCTTCTATTTAAACCCGCCGCTTGTATAGCGGCTGTAACGGGATCCAGGGGAAGTATGAATAATTGAAGCATTTCTTTTTTTAATTTTTCTGCTTCCTTTTCATACCTAAATCCTTGCAGTACTTCCTGCATAATTGTAGGAATCAAGGCGATGTCATTATTGTGAAGATGAAAATGAAAAGTATTCATTTTCTTATTTTTTCCCCCTTTAAGGTAATCTATCCAAATCGAACTATCCGCTACTATCATTACTCGTTATACCCAGGCCAAAAAATCACTTTGCCCCTCATTTTTGCAATATTTAATTGAGCATGTCTTCTTACAAATTCTTCCAGCGCTTTATGAACTACCTCCTTTTTGGTTTTTGTATTACTGATTTCCATTGCTTTAGCAATCAAATCATCATCTAAATCAATATTTGTCCTCATACACCAAATTTATAATTTATACACAAAGAACAATTTTTTATTCTAAAATAACTTTCAAGACATAATTATTTTGCAAGTCACATTTCCTTTCATCGACAAAATTTTAAGATTCGTCTTCTAATCCATTTTTAGATAGCTTTTCATTAATAATCTGGTTAAATTAGAATAGAACTTCCTGCTAGCAAATTATAGAGACTAACTCTATTTAAAAGGTACTAATACTTAAACTAATTAGACCATGGCGACTTATAACCCTCGCTTTATTGTTGTTTTGGCATTAAGCTACTTTAGCGTCTTTAGCTCTTACGCGCTAACCAATGAGTCTTTTGATTTTGATAAAGACACTATCAATACAAGCATAGGAATATTTCCCGCCTCCGCTAAACATGACCATAAAACAGTATTAACATTTACCATAGTCAACCCAACAAAAGTCACTATAAAAATTTTTGACGTAGATGGACGTGAAGTGGCATATTTATTTGAAAGAAATATACCTGCCGGTTCTTTTGAATTGTTTTTGGAAACAAAGAACATGAAAAAAGGAATGTATTACTGTAAATTTTTTACTGGCGAGAAAATACCTATGAAAAAAATGATTATCGTCGAATAATATGTATTTTTTTAATTATATTTATTTCCCTTTTTCTTAAAAAAGTACCTCGCTTCTTGGTTTTCCCGGTATGAAAGATTGACATCCCATCCCTTTTCTTTTATTGGTATGCAGATAAAAGGGGGATTCGATTTAAAACAGACGAGACTTTTTATTTAAGAGGTTTAAGAATTAACAATGATTCAAAAAGTAGACAATAAAAATTTCTAAATATTTATAAATCAAGCATAAATTTTAAAATATGAATATTTTTTTGTTAATTCTGCCTTCTTTTTAAAGCTGCAAGGTTACATTTTCGCCTAATTGCTACAAAGAGTAAGTAATTGATATATGAAAAAATGAACACTAATAAGGGAATATCCATTCTTGTTTATACTTTTATCCTGTTTGGAGCAGCTCCCGCTATTGCTCAGATATCTAAACTTTCTGAGTTGGAAAATCAATTAAAATCAATTTCCAATGATGATGCTTCTGTTGACCTGCTAAATGAACTTTCCTTTGAATATTATAGCCCTGATCCGATTAAAAGTAAGGATTATGCTGAAAGGGCATTAAAAATGGCAGAAGCAATCCAATATGCTGAAGGAATTGCTACCAGTTATAGAAATATTGGAAATTTTTTTTGGACTCAGGGAGACTATGATAAAGCGTTGGAGTATAGTTTCAAGTCTTTAAAAAAGCTTGAGGAAAATGAAGGATCTGTCAGAGAGATAGCCAGAAGTTATAATAGTATTGCCTTGGTTTATCGTGACTTAAAGAACTACAATTCTGCTTTGAATTTCTTCTTTAAATCGCTGGATATATTCAAAGAAATACAAGACAAGGAAAGAATTGGAATATTATACAATAACATAGGCGGCTTGTATGTACGTCAGAAAAAATACAGAGAGGCCCTCGTTAATCTTCTCAAAGCCAATAAATTATTTAAACAATTAAACGACCAACACCGGCTAGCAACCAATTTAAATAACATAGGATACCTTTTTCTCCAGGAAGGAAACTTTAAAGGGGCGTTTAATTACCTGAGGAAAGCCTACCAAATTGACAGCCTGTTGAACGACAAGGGTAGAATGGCCCTGAATTTAAATGGTATAGCCCAGGCATATAGGATAAAAAAAGATTATAATTCCTCGATTGAATTTCATACACAAGCCTTGTCCATCGCGGAAGAAATAGGGATAAAAGAAGAAATTAAAAATGCCTATAAAGGAATGGCTGAGACCTATGCCGAAGCCAATGACCATAAGCAGGCGTATCAATATTATGAAAAGTATCATAATTTATATGATATACTGCAGAATGAGCAAATCCATAAGAACAAGCGTCAAATTGAAGCCATGTATGAATCCGAAAGGAAGCAAGCTGAAATCGACTTGCTGATTAAAAACAGGCAATTGCAACATACAGAGCTTCAGAAAGAGAAATTAATTAAAAATTCCCTGATCGGCGCTTTTATAGCCCTGTCTTTTATTGCTCTTATTCTGTTTATTGGCATTGCTCAAAAGCATAGGATTAATAAGAAGTTACAGGATCAGAAATCCGAAATTCAGCTAAAAAATGAGGACCTGACTTTAAAGAATCTGGAGATAACCAAACAACGTGACGAGATAACTTCACAAACAAAAGATATCCATCAAAAGACTGAAGATCTGGAAAAGGCTCTGGCTGAAATTAGTCAACAAAAAGAGGCTCTAATGCAGCTTAATGGTACTAAAGATAAATTCTTCAGTATAGTGGCTCATGATATTAAAAGCCCTCTCGACTCACTCAGCGCTTTTGCCAGCCTTTTGGCAAATTATATTGAAAATATGAGCAAGGAGGAGATAAAGATCATTGCTGCCAATTTGGATCAATCGGTTAAAAATACTCTTCAGCTTACTGAAAATCTATTGACATGGGCAAGGTCACAAATGAATAACCTCAACTATGATCCAATTGCCGTCAATATCAATGACATTATCGAACAGAAAATAGGCTTATTCAAATTAATAGCAATCAATAAAAAAATTGAGATCGTTACCGAATTGTGTCCAGATATAATGCTGTTTGCTGACGAAAATCATTTTCGTTTTATCCTAAGGAACCTCATCTCAAATGCCTTAAAGTTCACTATGCCTAATGGAAAGGTCGTCATTAAATGCAGGGATATGGGAGAATATGCTGAGGTTTCTGTTAGTGATGACGGAGTAGGAATTAGCCCTGAAATTCTTCCAAAAATTTTTAGAATAGATACTAAAATAAGCACCAGGGGTACAGCAGGCGAAAAAGGAACAGGGCTTGGGCTTTTACTCTGCAAGGAATTCGTAGAAAAGAACGGAGGGAAAATTAAAGTTGAAAGCGAAGTATCTAGGGGAAGCAAATTCTCATTTACTTTAAAAAAAGCAGAAGTACTTGAAATTAATGGCTAAGAATTTATACTTCAATCAAAACTTGCGGGATATTTACCTTCCTGGAAATGTTAGCTGAATCAATTCAAATCTTTTCAATGCCTCCCCGGCAGAGATTCATGGAGTAAATCAAAGTCCTATAAAAGCAAATATTTTTTGAAATGATTTCTTAAAATTCTCCCGCTTCTTTTTTAAACATATTTTATGCCATCCAGTTTAAATAACAAAAACGGGTATGGTTACACTGGATGCAATTCAATCTTTAATAAAACGATATAGAAAAGTACGGGGTATCACCGAGCGGCTTTGTAAAAATTTAGAAACTGAGGATTATGTAATCCAACCTATTGATTTTGTGAGTCCTCCTAAATGGCATTTGGCCCACACTACGTGGTTTTTTGAAACTATAATTCTTCAAAAATTCATGAAAGACTATATGGTATTTCACGAATCCTATAATTATATCTTCAATTCGTATTATGAGTCTTTAGGTCCCAGGGTTGGAAGAGAATACAGAGGTACACTTTCAAGACCAACCGTAAAAGATATCAGGGATTACAGGGCTTATGTGGACGAAAACATGAGAATATTATTTCAGCATGAGTTTCTTCCCGAAACCCTTATGGAACTGGTTGAACTGGGAATACAGCATGAACAGCAACACCAGGAACTCCTCATTTATGATATAAAATACATCCTTTTTTCTAATCCGCTTAAGCCTGCCTACTTCCATCATATTCCTGTTACGCTTTCATCCAATGCACTTGTACCCGATCTGGAATTCAAAGATTATTCAGGTGGTATGAAGTTTCTTGGAATGAATGAAGAAGGATTTGCCTGGGATAATGAAAAGCCTTACCACAAGGTCTATTTTGAAAATTTTAAAGTCGCAAACCGGTTAATCACAAACGGAGAGTATTTGGAATTTATACAGGACAAAGGATATGAAGATTATCGGTTATGGTTAGATGATGGTTTCAAATGTATAAAAGAAAAGAACATTAAAGCGCCGCTGTATTGGACGGAGAAAGATGGAGAATGGATGGAATTTACCTTATATGGCCTTCAGGTACTGAATCCGGCGTTGCCAGTATGTCATATGAGCTTTTATGAAGCCGTTGCTTTTGCTACCTGGAAGGGCAAGCGATTGTTAACAGAGGCAGAATGGGAAACGGTAGCGAAAGCAAATGAATCCTCAAAAAAATCGGGCAATTTTATGGAGTCTGATTTTTTTCATCCACGAGTGTTAAACACCGATGGAAGAGTAAATCAATTGTTCGGGGATGTATGGGAATGGACCTCTAGTTCTTATCAACCATATCCCGGTTATCAACCTTATGATGGACCTTTGTCCGAATACAATGGCAAATTTATGATCAACCAGGTCGTATTAAGGGGAGGCTCCTGCGCTACTCCAAAAGATCACATTCGAGCAACTTACCGAAACTTCTTTCAACCCGAGCACCGATGGCTTTTTTCAGGGATAAGACTGGGGGAATAGATGATGAACATTGAATTGTAAGTGTTAAATGAAGGCGAATCACCATAAAAAAATGAGTCCTAATACTTCTTCCTTAAAAACCAGAATCAAAATTATAGAAATTGATGAAGTGCAAAATGCAGGGAAGGATCAATTTGCCCTTGATGTTTTGAAAGGCTTGACCAGTAAAAACAAATCACTTCCGTCCAAGTATTTTTATGATGAAACAGGGTCAGAGTTGTTTAAAAAAATCACCGACCTCAAAGAATACTATCTCACGCAGGCTGAATTTGAAATTTTAGATACTTTTAAAGAAATTATCGCTGGATATATCAGAAAGTATTCTTTTAATTTTGTTGAGTTGGGATCAGGAGATGGAAGAAAGACAAAGATATTGCTAAAACATTTTGTAAATAAAAAATTAAGTTTTGAATATTTTCCATTAGATATTTCCAAAGCCTCTTTAGAAGACCTTCTCACAAACCTTCAAACAGAAATTAAAGAACTTAAGGCTACCGGACTGTCAGGGGACTATTTTCATGGAATAAAAAAACTTTCCCTCCTAAACGAAAAGCCCAATCTGGTACTGTTTCTCGGTTCCAATATCGGGAATTTTAAACCGGGGCAAGCATTCGATTTTATGGTAAATCTTTGGGAATCTCTTTCCAGAGGGGATTTAATTTTAATTGGATTTGATTTAGTTAAGGACGAGAGTATTTTGTTAAATGCTTACAAAGATCCCTATGGTATTACCTCTCTTTTTAACCTGAATCTTTTAGATCGAATTAACACTGAGCTGGAAGGAGACTTTGACGTTGTCAGTTTTAAGCATTACGCGTATTATAACCCTGTAGATCAGGTGATGAAAAGCTATTTATTAAGTCAGAAAGAGCAAGTAGTAACCATTAGAAAGCTAAAAAAACGAATCCATTTTGAATACATGGAACCCATATTTACAGAAAGTTCTTATAAATATACCTTTGAAAAAATAAAAAAATTAAGCAATGAAACAGGTTTCAAGCTTATGGAAATTTTTCAGGATAAAAACAAGTATTTTATGAACGTCCTACTGAAATGCGTTAAGTGATAATTTTAACCATGTAATAAAAATTCAGTTTTTGGCTTAGAATTTGATAAAAAGAGGAAGTCTAAAAAAAATATTCAGCAAATTGTTTGTCAGGTTAGGATAAAGAAAGTTTAACTCAGCTTAGCTTTACAACTGGAATTTGCGTTTAAGCATTAGCAATTCAGCCTTGTTAACTTCTACTAATTAATGGAAAGAATATTACAAAAAATAGGTTTTTTATTTTTTACACAATTTATCTATCTAAGTTCCTTTGCTCAGCTAGATGTCCCGGATAATTTAACCGCTGTCCCTGAATCATCTTCGAGAATAACCCTGGAATGGACAGCGAGTACGGATAATGTTGACAATTATGGAATAGAACGCTCAGAATCAGAAACTGAAGGATGGTTGGAAATAGACGTTATCAACGGAAACAGGACGTCCTATCAGGATCAGGGATTAACAAGCGGAATTACTTACTATTATAGGATAAGGGCCATTACTACTTTAGAAAATTCAGCATACTCCAATATAGCCAATGCCACTACTTTTAGTGCTCCGCAAGCGCCCACTGCAACAGTTGCAACCGATATAAGCCAGACAAGTTTTACTGCCAACTGGACTTTAGTTGCCGAGGCTACAAGTTATGAACTTGATGTATCTGTGGATGAATTTGTTAGTTTTATTCCCGGATATGAGGCTTTGTCTGTAACTGAATCTGCTTATAATGTAACAGGTCTGGAACCTGGTACTCCTTATAAATATAGGGTAAGGGCTGTCAATGCCAACGGAATATCAGTAAATTCAGAAAATATTTTGGTAACTACGGCAGTGCCGACACCACCACCTGCTCCTACCGCAACCGCATCCACTGACATAAGCCAGACGGGTTTTACGGCCAATTGGTCATCTGTTACAGAAGCGACTGCATATGAATTGGATGTTTCAGGAAATAGCTTTGCATCTATGATACCCGGATACGATGCTTTAACAGTATCAAATACCACTCAAACTGTTTCCGGTCTTGCACCGGCTACTTTTTATGAATATAGGGTCAGAGCAATAAATGCGGATGGTGAATCAGAGAGTTCTAATGTTATTTCCGTAACAACGGAAAATGTTCCGCCTCCACCCCCGGCTCCTACCGCAACTTTTGCCACCAATATCGAAACCACCAGTTTTACCGCCAATTGGACACCGATTGATGAAGCAACAGGATATGAGCTGGATGTTTCAGGAAATAATTTTGCATCGCTTATTCCGGGTTACGATGCCTTGGCAGTATCAAGTACTTCACATAATGTTACCAACCTGGAACCCTCCACGCCTTATAAGTATAAAGTAAGGGCCGTAAATGAAAATGGGATATCCGTAAGCTCCAATGAGATAGAAGCAACCACAGAAGATCTTCCGCCGCCTGAGACACCAACAGGATTTGCAGCTAACGCATTTTCCTCAAATCAAATAGATTTATCCTGGATGGATAATTCAGATGAAGATAATTATATTTTGGAATGGAGTGCAGATGGAAATGACCCTTGGACTGCATTCCCTGCAATAGATCCTAATACTTTAACTTTTTCACATACTGGTCTAGCGGAAAATACGACCTATTACTATAGATTAACCGCTGTAAATGCAGAAGGACCTTCTGGATATGCTACTGCCAATGCAACAACGCTGGCAACAATACCAGTCACTCCAGCTAATTTAACAGCCACAACGGCTTCATCTACTCAGATCAATTTAAGCTGGGATAATAATGCTACCAATGAAACAGGGTATATCATCGAAGGAGGTACAACAGCAGGCGGTCCTTATACTCAAATAGCTACAACAGGAGCAAATGTAACAACTTATCAAAATACAGGGCTTTCAGGAAATACCACTTATTATTACATAGTAAAAGCAACAAACTCAGCCGGTGCTTCAAGTGCATCAAATGAGGCGAGTGCTACTACTCCGGCAGTGGTTACAGTTCCGCCTGCTCCAGCCAATCTTACTGCCACAGCAATTTCCTCAACCAGAATAGATTTAGAGTGGGATGACACGCCAAATGAAACAGGTTATATTATAGAAAGAGGTACAACAACAGGAGGCCCATATACAGAAATAGCTACAACAGGAGCAAATGTAACAACTTATCAAAATACCGGACTTTCAGGAAGTACCACTTATTATTATGTAGTAAGGGCAGAAAACTCAGCTGGACCTTCAGGAGCATCAAATGAGGCAGGCGCTACTACTCCGGCTGTGGTTACAGTTCCGCCTGTTCCAACTAACCTGACAGCCACAGCAATTTCCTCAACCAGAATAGATTTAGAGTGGGATGACACGCCAAATGAAACAGGGTATATCATCGAAAGAGGTACAACATCAGGTGGTCCTTATACTCAAATCGCTACTCCAGAAGCAGATGCCACCACTTTTCAAAATACCGGACTTTCAGGGAATACCACTTACTATTACGTAGTAAAAGCAACAAACTCAGCAGGTACATCCGGTGCCTCAAATGAAGCGAATGCTAAGACTCCTGCAGTAGTTACCATTCCAACTAAACCTAGTGGGTTAACCGCAACGGCTGTTTCAACAGAA
>DASPJL010000059.1:0-12521 GCA_035628645.1 Cytophagales bacterium
TTTAATCGCACCATAGTGGAATTGAAATGTTCTTGTAATTCTTTCAGACTTAAGCTCTTCATTTCCTTTAATCGCACCATAGTGGAATTGAAATTTGAGTATCTCCTACTTCTTCGGTACCAAACTTTACCTTTAATCGCACCATAGTGGAATTGAAATCGGGAACTTTAAACGACGATTACGGTTCTGGTAAACTACCTTTAATCGCACCATAGTGGAATTGAAATAGACAATAAATGTCATAAAACAGTGGGTTTCTTTCCTTTAATCGCACCATAGTGGAATTGAAATGTGATCTATAATTATACGCCGTATCTGGAATAAAACCTTTAATCGCACCATAGTGGAATTGAAATCCACTTCAAAAACTCCTTGCCAAATGCCAAATGCCATCCTTTAATCGCACCATAGTGGAATTGAAATGTGATAATACTATTCTAATTCCTTGCGCATTCACTAACCTTTAATCGCACCATAGTGGAATTGAAATGAGAAACCGCCCAAAAGACCTTGTTTAATAACACCCCCTTTAATCGCACCATAGTGGAATTGAAATAAGTATCAGGACTTTATCATGTCCTCCCTTATGGAGCCTTTAATCGCACCATAGTGGAATTGAAATCCAGAAGCCAAAATAATCTTAGTCGCTCCCCTTAAAGCCTTTAATCGCACCCATAGTGGAATTGAAATGAAAATGAATTAAGAGAAATGGCAATCCAACAAGCCTTTAATCGCACCATAGCGGAATTGAAATATTTTGATGTCAAAAATACCATTGTAAGCTATTTCAAGCCTTTAATCGCACCAGAGTGGAATTGAAATAAGGAGCGACACATGTAAGCATTTGACCCTATCAAAGCTTTTAATCGCAAGGTTGAAACGGCTGTAAAAGCAGTCGCACTTCTCAGAAGAGACATAGAAGGACTTCCAACCGGAAATAGTATTGAACACTATCTTACTCTTTTAAGTATTCAGCAGACCTGTAAGTATAGAGAACTTAATTTTTTCAAATTTCTTTTTCCGATGCAAAATCAATTTCACTATGATTTATGAACTATTATTAAATGCACCGTAATGAACTAAGAAAATCTTTCGTACTGAAATAAAATCCCAAAACCATGAAAGTTTTACCACACGTTATACCACCTCAAAACAAAAACTCCTTACAAACCGCAGTCTATAAGGAGTTGAAGAAAATTATTGTGAACTTGTAGGGATTCGAACCCCAAACCTCCTGATCCGTAGTCAGGTGCTCTATCCAATTGAGCTACAAGTCCAAGACGAACACAATAAATATTGTAATTTTCGGTTGCAAATCTACAGAATTTCCCGGCTTTTAAAAACTCTAATGCACTTTTCAAATATTAAACATATTTTTGCCCAAATAAGTAAAATATCATAAAATAGTCAGCATTCTTTAAGTCAGCTATTTCAGGTGATCAATTAAAAACCAAACCGTAACAAATGAAAAAACTTTTTTTGATTATTATAATTCTTACTTCAATTACAACCGCTTATTCCCAGGAGAAAAAAGACAGGCTTAAGTTTAATGAAATTCCGGGAAATTTTGTTTTCGATATCGGCCTCACCCATTACAGGTTCTCGAATGGCGATATGCAACTGAGGACGTTTGCCAGTAGAGGCGCTAATATCTACTATACGTACGACATCAATTTAATAGGAGAAAATTTTTCCGTTGCTTCAGGGTTAGGTGTGGGTATTACAAATTATTCCTTTGCAAACAGAAATACACTTGTTTATGATTCGGAAAGCAAATCAGCAAAGATGCTGGACCTGGCCGATGAATATGGAAATCTGAGAAAATCAAAATTAAATGCAAACTATATAGACATCCCTTTAGAATTCAGATGGAGATCGGCCAATGATGTAAATTCTTTTAAGATCGTATTAGGTGCAAAAGCAGGAGTATTGGTTTCTTCACATACTAAATTGAAATTCAAAAATGAAGACGGCATGCAGAAGGAAAAACATGCAGATGATTTTGAATTAAACAGATTCAGGTACGGCGTTTATGGAAAAATCGGATATGGGGTATTCCATCTTTTTGGATATTATAGCCTGAGTGAACTGTTTAATGAGGGAAAAGCTCCTGGTGGAAGATCTATTGTTCCTTATACTTTAGGTATCTCTATCTCAGCATTCTAAATTGATTTATTACTTTTTTGAACAGGTATGAATTCAAGGTATTCGTACCTGTTTCTTTATTTTGCAACAAGGGAATTTCAGATAAGAAAAAAACCTGCAATAAAATTAACCGAGAATCCCAACAGACCTCCTAACAGTATTTCTTTCAGATTATGAACCTGAAGACGCAAACGGGCACTCATAATAAAACCCGAAATAACTATTAATATCAAAATCGGATAAAAAAGGCCGACCTCGGGGTATTTAAAATTTAATGCAAAAAGAAGGCCTATAACGCCTGCTATTCCTGCCGAGTGAGCACTGATTTTCCAGAAAAAATTAATCACTGCTACCAGGGAAATTATAACAGAAACACCAATAATAATAATGACAATGGCTTTGTTTGTCCCAAACTGATCAAAAAACATATAAGTAATGATCCAGTAAAAAACCGCAGTAAAAGCAAACGGCATGGCTCTTTCACTTTTCTCGTTCATAACAAAACTGGTGATGGCCCCTGTTTTGTATAAAACAGCAACACTCAACACTGGAATTAGAAATGACGATATAAATACAATAAGGATAAATTTAGGATGATTGTAAGGAGATAAAATAAAAGGAGAAAATACCTGAATAATTGCAAAAAGGACAGAAGGCATCAATAAGGGGTGAAAGATTATGGAAATTAGGAATGCGACTGACCTCGGCACTATAATTCTTTTCTTAATCTGGCTACTGGAATATTCAATTGCTCACGATACTTCGCTACAGTTCTCCTGGCAATATTATATCCTTTGTCATTTAGCATCTTTTCTAATTTATCATCAGAAAGCGGCTTTTTCTTGTCTTCGTTATCAATAAACTCCTTTAAAAAATGTTTTACCTCCCGGCTGCTGACATCCTCTCCGGAGTCTGTAGCAATACCTTCCGAAAAGAAGTATTTCAATTGATAAATCCCAAATTCCGTCTGAATTGATTTGCTGTTTGCAACCCTGGAAACTGTTGAAATATCCATGTTAATGGCAGTCGCAATATCTTTCAGGATCATTGGCCTAAGTTTGCTTTCATCACCATCCAAAAAGAAATCATATTGGAATTGGATTATTGCGTTCATTGTTCTCAGCAACGTGTGCTGTCGTTGTTTTATCGCATCAATGAACCATTTTGCGGCGTCTAGCTTTTGTTTCACAAAAGTAACGGCTTCTTTCATTTTCTTGTCTTTCTTGGAGCTTTTATCATAGGTCTGCAGCATTTCCGAATAAGACCTGCTTACCTTTAGCTCCGGAGCATTTTTGGAATTAAGTGACAATTCCAGCTTCCCGTTATTATTTACCAAAATAAAGTCGGGATTGAGATATTGTGTTTTTACATCCCCTGAAGCTCCGCCCGGTTTAGGATTAAGCCGGGTAATTATGGAAATAACCTCCTTTAACTCTTCATCACTTTCAATGCCCAATTTCTTTTGGATCTTATCATAATGCTTCTTTGTAAACTCATCAAAATACTCGGATACTATTTGTTTGGCAAGTTTAACATGGCCATTTAAGTCCTCTTTTCTTTCGAGCTGAAGCATCAGGCACTCCTGAAGATCCCTGGCAGCAATTCCCGGTGGGTCAAAGTCCTGAACTTTAAACAAGATCTCCTCCACTTCTTCTATTGTGGTATCTATGTTCTGTGAAAATGCGAGGTCATTTACGATAGAATCCAGGTCTCTTCTGATATAGCCATCCGTATCTATACTTCCGATAAGTTGCATTCCGATGGTATGCTGCCGCTCGTCCAACCTCAAAAAACCCAACTGAGACATCAGAGAATCAATGATTGTACTGGTCATTGGGATGGGCATTTCCCTATCTTCTTCATCTCCATTTGCACCGTCGCCCTGCATTTTATAACCACTTATATCATCATCCCTGATATAGTCTTCTACATTTACATCTTCACTTTTATTAAAGTCATCTCCAAAATCCTCCTGATTCTCATATTGCTCATCAGGACTATCTTCCTCCTCCTTGCCTTCCTCCAATGCAGGATTTACCTCCAGTTCTTCTTCAATTCTTGCATCCAATTCCATGGTTGGAATTTGCAGCAGCTTGATAAATTGAATTTGCTGAGGTGATAATTTCTGCGATAAAGTTTGGCTAAGACTGAGCTTTTGCATCTACTCTCCTACTTTTTGTTGACAAAATATATTGTCAGTTTGGGCAAATTTATAATAATTTTTATAATACTTTGAGAAAAAATATAATTATCGTTTTTTTGAACAATTATTAATAAACAATAGTCAATATTAAATAAACACATTAATATCTTAAAAAAGTGAAACGAACCAGAATTGTTGATTTACTAAAGTCTGAGGCTTTTGATAGTGAAGTATTTGTAAAGGGATGGGTAAGAACAAAAAGAGGAAATAAAAATGTAAATTTTATTGCCCTGAATGATGGTTCGGTTATTCATAATTTACAGGTAGTAGCGGACATGTCGGCGTTTACTGATGAAGACCTGAAAGCAGTAACTACCGGTGCTTGTATTTCAGTAGAAGGCATCCTTATAAAATCATCGGGAGCCGGACAAGCAGTGGAAGTTCAGGCAAAGAAAATAGAAGTATTGGGAGGTGCGGATCCCGAAAAATATCCCTTGCAGCCTAAAGAACATTCTTTAGAATTTTTAAGGGAGATTGCCCATCTGCGACCCAGAACGAACACTTTTAGTGCGATTTTTAGAATAAGACATGCCCTTGCTTTTGCCATTCATAAATACTTTAATGAAAGAGGCTTTACCTGGTTACATACCCCCATTATTACAGGAGCAGATGCGGAAGGTGCAGGAGAAATGTTCAGGGTAAGCACTTTAGACCCGATAAATCCTCCAAAAAACGAGGATGGAAGTGTTAACTATAAAGAAGACTTTTTCGGAAAACAAACCAACCTGACTGTATCTGGTCAATTGGAAGGTGAACTGGGCGCGATGGCCCTTGGTTTGATCTATACCTTCGGACCTACCTTCCGAGCAGAAAATTCCAATACCACGCGTCACCTGGCAGAATTCTGGATGATAGAACCTGAAATGGCCTTTTATGAACTGGAAGACAACATGGAGCTGGCAGAAGATTTTCTGAAAAACATAATCCAATATGCGCTTGACAATTGCAAAGATGACCTAGCCTTCCTTGCTACGAGGTTGAAGAAGGAAGATGAAAAGAAAAAACAGGAAGAGCGAAGCGGAATGGATCTTATTGAAAAATTGAAATTCGTGGTGGAAAATAACTTTGAACACCTTACTTATACCGAAGCAATAGACATATTAGTCAAGTCAAAACCTAATCAAAAAAAGCAATTCAAATATCCGGTAGAATGGGGCACTGACCTTCAGTCAGAACATGAGAGATACCTTGTGGAAAAGCACTTCAAAAAGCCTGTTATCCTTACGGATTACCCTGCTAAAATCAAAGCTTTTTACATGAAACAAAGCGAGGATGGAAAAACAGTAAGGGCAATGGATGTCCTTTTTCCAGGTATAGGTGAAATAATAGGCGGTTCGCAACGTGAAGAAAATCTGGAAAAATTACTTAGAAGAGTTAAAGAAGTTGGAATAAACGAAGAGGATATATGGTGGTACCTTGAAACAAGAAAATTCGGAACCGCACCTCATGCTGGTTTTGGGTTAGGCTTTGAACGATTGGTATTATTTGTAACAGGAATGGGCAACATCAGGGATGTAATACCTTTCCCCAGAACACCATTAAATGCCGAATTCTAAAAGATAAAAAGAACAAAATAATTAGTTTTTAGCATAAAGTCTTAACCCATTAAACTGAAAAGACTTTATGCTTTTTTTTTATTGATATCTAATTACACTTTCTCTGGTCTCCTCATCAGGTATAGTAAATTGTAAAGTTTTGCCTAATCATTCCTGACCTCATTTAAATTCGACCTTCAAAATTTAACAATTCTTTCAGCTTTTCTATTCGTTGATTTATAACCCATTCCCCTAATAAATCCGTATCTAAAACAGGAATACAGTATGCACATTGACTTTTAATACAATTCGGGAAATAAAATCTCAGAATTACAGATTGTTGATAAAAATCATGAATATGAAAAATCCTGAAAATGATAAACAAAATATAAAATCTGAAAAGAAAGATAATTTAAAGAAACATCCGGGAACAGGACTCTATGATCTTGGAGTTGTGATTGGAGGAGAAAATGAAAGAGTAATTGGTGATGATATTCCTGCGGCAGAAGACTATAAACAGACGCAGATGCAGGAAAGAGTGAGTATTAATCAGAATCAAGAAAAGAAGGACAAGGATTAAATACCATCCACACAATGAGGGCACAACCAGGAGTTTCTTGCATAATTCCCTTCTATAATGAAGGGCTTAGGCTATTTTCTATTCTTAATGTTGTAACAGAGCTTGACTCAGTTTCTCAGATAATTTGCATTGACGATGGCAGCACCGATGACACCTCCCGATTGATAAAAGCTAAATGGCCGGAAATCGAAGTGCTACGGCTCGAAGAAAATGAAGGAAAGTCCCAGGCAGTAAAACATGGTCTCAAGCTGGTTAAAAATGAGGTTATACTTTTATTGGATGCCGACTTACAAGACATAAACAAAATAGAGCTCGAAAATGCCATTCTCCCCATGTTGCTTAATCCGCACATTGATATGATAATCCTGAGAAGAGTAAATGCTGCGTGGTTTGTAAAGATTGACCGTGCAGATATTCTTTTATCCGGCGAAAGAATTATAAAGAAAAAAGACCTTGATGAAATCTTTAAAAACCAAGTAAATGGCTATCAGTTGGAAATTGCAATAAATACCTATATGCAGCAAGGCAACAAAAATGTGCAATGGACAGCATGGTCCGCCAGAAACACCTATAAGACAAAGAAGTGTGGGTTGATTTATGGCATAATTAAAGAAATCCAGATGTTTATAAGCATCTTTTCTTATGCAGGAATTTCCAATTTTTTCAAACAGTTCACTTCCTTTGCAAAAAAGGAACTGGAAGTAGAGCCGTTAAGATCTACCTATATTCGTCAAAAATAAATACATCACTTTACTAATCAGGAGAAAACAGTCTAAATTAATAAACGCCTTATTCTTTATAATTTTTTTAAAAAAGCATATCTTAGTAGCTTTATAACTTCCACCAACGCCACTTAAAAAAACAAATCATTAATCGATAAAAACGTGATTAATAGCTTTGTATTAGTCTTAAATCCTAATTACCCCCTATGAAAACCTGGTATCAGGAAGGCGGACTAAAATATTTATTCTGAAAATAAACTTTATGAAATGAAAAAACCATTATCCTTATTTCTCCCAATTTTATTGATTGCATTTTTTTTCAGTTGTAATAAAACAACGAAGAAGGACTACAAAGCGGAAGCTGCCAACCCTGATTTACTGCATGAGTGCACGGACCAGCTCAATGATGTAATTATTTTTGATGTATTTAAACCGCCGGTAGCGACCAGAATATTTGTTTATGCTAATTTAGCCGCATACGAAACATTAAGACATGATTATCCTGCCTATGGCACCCTTGCCAGCAAAATCAATGCCTTTGAAGCCGTTCCTGCACCAGATAAAGACCTTGAATATTGTTTACCGCTTGCCAGTCTTAAAGCATACGCTCACGTAGGCAGAGCTTTGACTTTTTCAGCGGAAATGTGGGATAATTTCGAAAAGGACTTCTTCAAAAAATTCAAAGAAATGGGAGTGCCGGATGATGTTTATAAAAGATCATTAGAATATGGTGATAAAGTAGCAAAACATGTCCTGGACTACTCCAGTACGGATGGCTATAAGACTACACGGGGTTCAAGACATACTTTAGGAGAAATAGCGGGTAGTTGGGTTCCAACGCCACCTAATTATGCTGAAGCTTGTGAACCAAAATGGAACAATATAAGGACTTTTACACTAGATTCTTGTACTCAGTTCTCTGCTCCAGATCCTGCACCTTTTGATTTAAGTCCCAACAGCGAGTTTTATAAACTTACAAAAGAAGTTTATGACTATGGGCAAAACTTAACCGACGAACAAAGAGAGATTGCCTATTTCTGGGATGATAATCCTATGGTAACCAATATAAAAGGTCATATAGCATTCGCGGAGAAAAAAATGTCTCCTACATGCCATTGGATTGCTATTACAAAGACGATATCTAAAGAAAAGAAGCAGGAAGTCATGAAAGCGCTGGAAACTTATACTTTAACAAGTATTGCTTTAAATGATGCTTTTATCGGATGCTGGGACTCTAAATTTAAAACAGATAGAATCAGACCGGTCTCCGTTATTAATCAAATCTTTGACAACAAGTGGCTGCCTTTCCTTGAAACGCCTCCCTTTCCAGAATATACCAGTGGACATAGTTCCATTTCCGCAGCAGCAGGCATAATATTGACTCATGTTTTCGGAGATAACGTTGCTTTCATCGATTCAACAGAATATAAGTATGGCCACGGTGTCAGAAAATTCGAATCTTTTAAACAAGCTTATTGGGAGGTTTCCATGAGTAGAGTATATGGAGGAATTCATTATAGAGACGGAGTAGAACAAGGTACTTATCAGGGAGAAAAGATTGGCGAATGGGTATGGAAAACATTAAAAGATCCTTTGTCCAGTCCACAAAATATAGTAGAGGCTGAAACTGAAGCTACCCCTACTTTAAAAAGTTCTACAAACTAAATTCAAATTATTCTCATCAAAAGGCCGACATTCTGTTGGCTTTTTTTTGAATTTCTGGTCAACTCCTCCAGTATGACTAGAATCTAATCCCAGCTACCCATTCCATATAGTCAGCCGTACCTGTATATACTTTTACTATTGACCCCAGAAAGAAATCTTTGGTTATATGATACTTGATACCATATTTCTGATAAAAATTACTCTCAAACCGGTGAGGCTGATAAACGAATAAACCGCCCTGAACAAGTACGCCTATTCTTCCTATAAATAATTCTTGCCCAAGTGTGAGTGCAAGCTGACGATAGTCTACTTTGGTCTCATCATAAGGAAGCCCTTTTTTTACATATTCATAATAAAGTGACTTATTGTAAAAGGCATCTATTCCTAAAAGAATGGAGTTGTATTTCGTCACCGGCTTGTCATAATAAAGAGAAATCGTAAAAATTTTATGAATGTCATCGATCTGCAATACTTTTTTCAAAGCCAGGCCATAAGAAACCGTCAGGTGGCCCGCTTTATCCAGCAATTTCAAAGTATCCTTTTTATAATTCACCTCAGGCTTTTTAGGTAAATAAGTCATCCCGATTCCAACCAGTGGAAAGTTCATACCATTATTGGGGATACCCAATGTAGCGTTTGAAAAATGTTTAAATGAAAAAGAGGCATTTAAAATAACCTTCTCAGTTAAATTATAATCATACCTTAAACTTCCCTGAAGAGCATAACTTATATCCGTACTTATGGCCTTGTTAAAAGGGTTGTTTTCCGCGTGAAATTTATGTGTGGAATAAACCAAACCGATCCCTGTAGTGAGCCAGATATTCCTTTTTTCAGATCTGAACAAATTAAATTCATAAGACCCCGTAGCTGAATAGGCTTCTCCATATTCTCTGGGGATTCCATAGTTATAATAACTTAACGAAAAAGTAGTAGAAGGATAATTATAAATCTTTTCCCACCTTTTTTTCCCTATTGAGTGTTTTCTTAAGGATAGATCAATGCTATAAGGATTTGTAAAAATGATGACCGGGTCAGTTTCCTTATAACCCAAAAGAGCGCCATAGTGTATCGAACCGGAATAAGAGAAATAATTTTTATCCCTGGAAGTATCCACCTGTGCCGATAGGGAAAGAGCTGAAATAAAAATAAATGCGGAAACTAAAAAGACAATCTTTACAGACAATAAAACCTTCAACGTATAAGTGTTACTTTTGAAATTCAGAATTTAGGTTGTGAAAATAGCTTACTGCTTTCAATAATCTGCTACCGTACCAGGAAAATATTTCTCCATCGACCAATTTAATCTTCTGTTCGGGGCTAACTTCCGTAAATTCTTTTATATGTTTTTCTTTAAAAGGATACGGTTCGCTGGATAGAAAAATAAAATCAGGAGAGGTTATTTTTAAATCTTCAAAAGTAACTACAGGATATCGTGAAAGGTGTTCAAACGCATTTTCAAATCCCGCGGCTTTTAACATTTCATGGATAAAAGTATTTTTTCCAGCAACCATTATCGGATCCTTCCAAATAATGTAAGCGACCTTTCCATTTGTATCGGATGAAATTTCTTTAAACGACTTTTCAATTTTTGTTTTGATTTCTCTTGCCTTGGCAACTCTTCCGGTAATCGCTCCTACCTTTAACATCATTTCATAAGCATCGGGAAGGGTATAAATATCACTCATCCACACAGGATATTTCTCCGACAGAGCTTTTATCCCTTCTTCATAATTTTCTTCCTTGTTTCCTATAATCAGGTCGGGATTCAATGCCTCTATTCTGGCAAAGTTAAATTTTTTGGTCCCTCCTATTTTAGTTACGGATTTAACACTTTCTATAGGATGAACACAAAACTTGGTAATGCCAACTACCTCAGGTCCTAAACCCAGGTCAAATAATAACTCTGTTTGTGAAGGCACCAAAGAGATTATTCTTTTAGGGGGAAAAGAGAAACGAATCTCCCTTCCCATTTGGTCAACTGCAGTTTGAAATGAAATATTTTTAAATTTTACTAGTATCCACTCATTAATTTATCCACCTATTTTTACCTAACTTCCATCTTCCCACTTCCCTCTTCTACTTCACATACCTAAAATCGTATTTCGCAGGCAATTGCACTAAAAATTCATAGATCAGGTTTATCACATTCGCCACATCATCTTTATGTACACTTTCCACGGTGGTATGCATATAACGTAGTGGTAAAGAAATTAAAGCAGATGCTACCCCGGCATTGGAATAGGCAAAAGCATCGGTGTCGGTACCTGTAGCCCTTGTGGCAGCAGCGCGTTGAAAAGGAATTTTTTGTTTTTCGGCTACATCGATAATCATATTTAACACATTGTTATGTACTGCAGGACCATAAGTTAAAGTAGGTCCTTTTCCTGCCCTTATATCGCCATTTTGCTGCTTGTTGTACATTGGAGAGGAGGTTTCCTGGCATACATCCGTAATAATTGCCAAATCAGGCTTTATGTGATGGGCAATCATCTCTGCGCCCCTCAAACCAATTTCTTCCTGAACTGCATTAACGATATATAATCCGAATGGAAGCTTTATTTTATTTTCGGAAAGTCTTCTGGCTACCTCGGCAATCATATACCCCCCAATCCTGTTGTCAAGCGCCCTTCCGACATAAAACCTGTCATTGAGAATCATAAATTCATCTTCGAAAGTAATGACACAGCCGACATGAATTCCAAGTTTTTCCACTTCCTCCCGGGAACTACAACCACAATCGAGGAATATATTTTTCATTGTGGGGGCTTCTTCTTTGTCAGGCGTGCGGATATGTATAGCAGGCCAGCCAAATACACCTTTAACAATCCCTTTCTTCGTATGAATATTTACTCTTTTGGAAGGAGCAATCTGGTGATCCGATCCACCGTTCTTTCTCAAATAAATAAAACCTTCCTCCGTAATATAGTTTACAAACCAGGCAATCTCATCCGCATGTGCTTCAATCACGACTTTATATTCTGCTTCAGGATTAATAATCCCGACAACTGAACCATACACATCAGAATAATAATTATCAATGTAAGGCCTTATATAATCCAACCACATTCTTTGCCCTGATTCTTCAAATCCTGTAGGAGAGGCGTTGTTAATGTATTTTGTTAAAAATTCCAAAGCTTTTTCACTCATACTTCCAATTATCTAATATCCAATTTTCTTATATCTTACATTTATATTTACAGTCTTATCTTTTACAAAGGAATATTCCCATGTTTCTTCTTTGGCAGAGTTGCGACCTTGTTTTCCAGCATTTCATAGGCTGAAATTAATTTTTTCCGGGTTTCATTCGGCATTATTACCTCATCAATAAATCCCCTGTGCGCAGCCCTGTATGGGTTAGCAAACTTATCTGTGTACTCCTGTATCTTTTCCTGTAATTTTGCTTCCGGATTCGTTGACTCAGCTATTTCCTTCCTGAAAATTATTTCCGCTGCGCCTTGAGCTCCCATAACAGCAATTTCCGCCGTTGGCCAGGCATAATTCAAATCTGCTCCTATATGTTTAGAGTTCATTACATCATAGGCTCCCCCATAGGCTTTTCTGGTAATAACCGTTACTCTGGGGACTGTGGCTTCGCAGAAAGCATACAAAAGTTTTGCACCATTCGTGATTATCGCATTCCACTCCTGGTCCGTTCCTGGTAAAAATCCCGG
>DASPJL010000060.1:0-17166 GCA_035628645.1 Cytophagales bacterium
GCCTATTTCTTTAATTATAAATCCAAAAGCGACATAATAGACAACATTAATAATAAGCACTATGGAATTGTAAAATATCTTCAGCATCCGCTCATTACCGGTTGAATTTAAAAAGTCTGTTGTATTTCCTTTTTTACAAAGGAAATGGCCTCGGAGGTTATATCGGTATTTTGCTGCATAATGGTCTCAAATATCTTTTTTGTCAGATCTAACCCTGAGGCTTCATTTGAAACTTCCTTTGAAGCGTTGTTGATTACAATGGCCAGATCCTCCACCGCCTTTCTTACCAGTATCCATGATTTATCGCTAACATACACTTGCTGAGATAAGTTATGGTTAAATTCTTCACGTATTTCTTTAAGTAAGATCTGTTGAAATTCTTTGGAAGAATAAGAAGGGTTATTCACCCGGATTATAAGATTATTAGGAGTTATTCTTTCTAAGAATAATATTATTCTTTCATACGCCTGCAAACGAATTGGTAAAATTATGTCGGAATTTTTAGTACGAAGTTCCAATACCTTTTTCTCAAAATCTTTATTTAGAAAAGAAGTAAAGGTCAGGTACATGGCATACAAAACCAATGTGGCCGGCAGAATAATTTTTAAAAAATCGATGAATAACTCCATATTTATTGAGAAATTTTACAAGACAGGCAAATATATAATTTTATGATTATCGGAGAATAAATTATTGAACTTAAAAATAAGGCGTGACAATTCTACAATCGGGAAGACTTCTTGGACGGCCTCGTCATCGGTATTCATCTTATTTTTGTTTATTTGTAAAGAAACCTGAGGAATAAAATTTTATTGGTTTTGTGCCTCCAATATATCTTTAACCAATACTCCGATATCCCAGGCATCCCTGCTCTGAGTGTTTCCTAGTCTTACAATTATCAAATCCCGCGAAGGAATAATCACAACATTTTGTCCTTCAAACCCAGCCGCGTGATACATGTCTTTAGGCAGATATTGCCACTTCCTGTTCTCTCCTTCTTTATTTTCGCCGGCATTGAGCCAAAAGTGAGCGCCATATTGCCCCATAGGAGCTTTTGGGGTAGGCGTAGACGAATATTTCACCCATTCTTTAGGGAGAATTCTTTCTCCTTCCCATACGCCATCATTTAAATATAACAGGCCAAATCGTGCCCAATCCCTTGCCGTTGCATACATGAAACTGGAACCAACAAATGTTCCTGAGGGATCAGGTTCCATTATGGCGCTGGTCATTCCTATTCTATTAAAAAGAACTTTTCTGGGAAAGTTGAAATAATCTGTCTGAGACGTATTTAAGGTTTTTTTAATAATGGAGCTGATAATATTTGTTGTTCCGCTAGAATAAGACCAAATGCTGTCGGGGCTGTCAATTAGCGGCTGATTAATGGCTACTTTTGCAGCTTCCGGACTGATAAAAAGCATTTTTGTAGCATCGGCAACTACATTGTAAACTTCTTTAAACTCTAATCCACTACTCATTCTTAACATTTGGTCTAGCGTTATTTCCCTTCTTGAATCCCCCTGCCATTCGTCAATAGGCGCTTTATCATTTATATCTATTTTTCCGTCTTTTACCAAAACACCGACTAAAGCATTTATCACACTTTTTGTCATTGACCATCCTAAAAGAGGAGTTTCCTTGTCTATGCCTTTTCCATATTTTTCAGCTATAATTTTGCCTTTATAGACTACTACGATAGCCCTGGAACGCTTTATCTTTTCCGGATCATTTTCTGTAAAAGCCTTCTCAACAGCTTCTGTTAGTTTTGCACTGTCGAATTCTGTAGGGATTGTCACTTCAAAATCTTCCTTTGCCCAACCAAGTAATGAGTTATCATAAGGAGAAAGAAGATTCTTTTCTTTAACCTGGTTCCTGATTTCCTCCTCAGTATAACCATTAACGAGGGTGCATCCTAATCCCTTCCTGAAAATGGCTTTACTGTTAATTAAACCGTAAAGAGACGCGTTAACAGATTTTTCTTCCCGGTTTACTTCAGCTTTGATAAATGAATATTTAGAAAGATCTTCTTCTAAAACACTTTCTATCGGACGATTAGAGACCATGGTACAGGAACAGGCTATTTTTGCAAAATAGGAGGTGGCGATTTTTCCGGCCTGTATTCCATAATATAAACCTATTGAGAGGACAACGATTAGGACGAGCAGAAAGATTCTGCCTTTAGTAATTCTCATTTATAAATATTTAAATAACAGAGGCTAAAATACCTTTATTATTTAAAATATTTAATTAAAAAGCAGAAGTTTAAAGTTAAAAGTAAGGATGATATGGTTTACAATGTCAAAATATTGATTTGGGCTATAACTTTTCCCTATTCTTTTTCATTGTTTTTATCAGCCGCTTCATCATCAAGGGCGGTTAAAAAGGATTTTGTCACAGCGGTTTCACTTTGGTACCCTTTTTTTTTGACCATTCCACCTTCCTCTGCATTGTCAGGCATTATGCTGTTTATTCCAGCCAGGAAATCGGCCGATGTGCCAGGGAAAACCCCGTGGATTGCAGTGGCAAGTTTAGCCGGATAACTTAAAACTACTTCAGCATCTCCATATCTGCAGGCGTTAATGATTTTTTTTGCGGATGATTCGACATTCATTGACAAGAAGGGCAGAGAATCGGATATTTTGAACCATGTATATTCTTTTTCATGTTGTCCCTTTACGTCGATGTTTCTGGTACTTCCTGTCCTCATTAATCCGGGGCAAACTGTGGTTACGATAATGCCATCCTTTTTAAGCTCAGATCGCAGTCCTTCAGATAAACCGGTTAAGGCAAATTTACTTGCACTATAAGGCAAGAGATGAGGTACACTTACTTTTCCACCTATAGAAGAAATATTTACTATTCTTCCCTGCGATCTCCTTCTCATATGAGGAATTACCGCCAGCATGGCATATAAAGGCGCCCAAAAATGTACAGACATGGCTTCTTCATAATCCTCAATGGTCATACTATCATAAGGACCTACCTGTATTATCCCGGCATTATTGATCAATACATCTATTAGTCCATAAGTTTCCCTTACAGATTGCATCATCTTGTTTACCTGAGTTCTATCTCTTAAATCGGTTGGAATTGCAATCACTTCTGAAGTGATTGTTTCGACTTCAAGTTTTGCTTTAATCAGGTCTTCTTTATTTCTTGAACATATGGCAATTTTAGCTCCCTCAGAAGCCAGCTTTCTTGCAATAACCAATCCTAATCCCCTTGATCCTCCTGTTATCAATACTACTTTTCCTGAAAAATCGTAGGCATTTATTCGTCTGTTTATTGACTTTAAAATTGCCAACCCTCCCAATCCTAAAGCTGCCGCCAATGCAATGCTTTTAACATTATCTATCATAAAAACGATGTCTAAGTTTTAATAAGGTTACGGGTAGTTTTTTCCTTTAGTTCAATTAAGGCTTCTTTTTATTATCCTGAACCATTAAAAAAGGTATAAAAAAAGCTGCTCCAAATTGAAGCAGCTTCATTTTAATCAACAACATAAAACCATTACTCTTTGATAAAATGTTTCTTTATAATCTCTTTGCCTTTGATTATAACAAGGGTATAAGATCCTGGTGAAAGTGAAGAAACATTAATAGTATTTCCTCTTAAAACCGCTTCTTTTACCTTGATGCCATATACATCCATAATTTGAAGAGAAGCGCCTTCCAAATCTAAAGAAGACTTGATGCTTAAGCCATCTTTAGATGGATTGGGAAATAATATGAAACCGGCGTCCTCACTTTCAGGATTTTCAATTATTGTTCTGGCGTTGGCAGAGTTACCACCAATTGTGCCTAATTTATCTCCATGTGATAAGTGTGCTTTTACAGCGTTAGCAGAAATGCACAATTCTTTCCTGCCGTGTGACACAATTACTTTATCCATCTTTTTACCGTTACCACAACGCACATCAATTACATTTATAGTAACATCAGCCGTTGCAGCGCAGTTGTCTTCGTTTGTTGCTTTTACTGTGAAAGTATAAGTTCCGGCTGCTAAAGGCGTAAATACTGTGCTTGCGTTGTTGGCGCTATTTAACCCTGTTGATGGCGTCCACTCATAATCAGCAGGAATACTCGTTGATGCATTGAATGTTACACTTTGAGGGCCATACCCCAGGTAGATTGTTTTTACATCTCCTCCTGTATATACGTTATTGGAAGGTGTAATAGAAATTACCGGAGTTTCCATTGGTAATTTAAACTTACCGTCACAATTTCTGTCTATACCATCGCAAAGATCAATGCCATCCGGATTTATAGAAGAATCATTGTCTTCACAGTCTCCTGAAATTGCTACATAACCTTCAGGGGCAGAACATGCCAAGGTTGTTTCTTCTGCATTTCCAAACCCATCCCCATCATTATCTGCATAGAAGATCGTTTTAACTCCCTCATCTATTTGTCCGTCACAATTGTTGTCTAAACCATCGCAAACTTCTGCTGCACCTGGATAAACATTAGCCTTTGAATCATCACAGTCGCCAGAAACTGCAACATAACCTTCTGGAACAGAACAAGTCAAAGCGGTCACTTCTGCATTTCCAAATCCGTCTCCGTCAGCATCAGCATAGAAGGTTGTTTGTACTCCTTCGTCAATTTGTCCATCGCAATTATTGTCTATGCCATCGCAAACTTCAACTGCATCAGGATTAATATTTGCGTTTGTATCATCACAGTCCACATCTACTGTAAATCCATCTCCGTCAGCATCCACGGGACCTTCGTTTGTACAGCTTATTCCTACGGTGTAATTGTGAGGATTTGCACTTGAGTTTTTTTCAACCCCATTCTCACTAACCCTATAAGTAAAGTAAATACTGACATTGGTTCCGGCAGGGATTGCCTTGGTGAAAGTAAAGTCAACGCCTGTTTGAGTCATTAAATACCCTGGATATCCTCCGGATTCTCCTTCACGAATATAAATTAGAGCAAAATTGCTTCCTGCAATCGGAGCTTCCGGATGAAAAGTAAAGGTTACATTTTCTCCGGTAGTCACCGCTTTATAACTATAATCGCCGTCTGCAGAAGTGCCGCAATAGCCTCCATTGTTAGCATCGCCTTCTACGGTAATGTTTACAATAGAAGAAGTAGTAGAAAGGCCACCATTGTCAAGAGCCTTAGCAGTTAATGCAAAAGCGCCTGCTTCTACATTTGACCAGGCAAAACTATAAGGAGCTTCTGTGTCTGTTCCTAATAAAGTTGTGCCATTGTAAAATTCAACTTTAACAAGGGAACCGTCGCTGTCTGAGGCATCGGCTTCAATTGTGATGTTAGCTGGAGCGTCAAAAGAATCAGATGAAACAGGAGAAATTATGCTAACCGCCGGAGCTAGATTTGAGGAATTTCCGCAAGTAGTTCCTACGCTATAGCTATGGGGAGTTGCACTTGAATTTCTTTCTCCACCTGAAGGTACTGCGTAAGTGAAGTAGATGCTAAGTTCTGTTCCCTCGGCAATTGCTTTAGAGTAAGTGAAGTCTCCATTTTCTGTTTTAGTCATGCCATAACCCGGATAACCGCCTTCGGCACCTTCTCTGATGTAAACTATCGCCATGTTGCTGCCTTCAATCGGCGCTTCAGGATGAAAAGTTATTGTTACATTACCGCCCTCTGTTTCTGCTTTGTAGCTATAGTCACCGTTGTCGGCTGTTCCACAATATGCTGCTTTCTCAGTTCCGTAAACCTCTAGTTCGAAAATGGAATATCCGTAAACTGTACCTCTGGCAGTACCATATATTCTTAGATATCTGCCTGAACCAGCTAAGCCTTTCCAATCATTTATCAAAGCACTGTTGCCTGTCACAGTTTTAATATCAGTCCAATTTGTGGCATCTTCTGATGTTTGCACTACATAATCTTTTCCTAATGCACCTTCCCAGGTAATCTTTACCCTGTTGATGTCATAAGATTTTTCAAGATCTACATAAATCCATTGAGGATCAGCAAAAGCACTCGACCAACGTGTTCCCAAGTTTCCGTCCACTGCATTAACCGGAAGTGAGGCCGGGTTTTCATCAGAAGAGGAAAAAGCAGGTTTATTTAATGCAAGGTTAGGCGTGGTGTTTTCTGTAACAGTTATTGCTACAGCACCTGAAACTTCTGAAGCATTAAGACTATTATAAGCTTTTGCGGTCAGAGAATAATCACCTCCATCAACCACGTTCCAGTCGATGCTATAAGGACTTGTTTCATCTGTTCCTAGGAAGGTTTGTCCCGCATAAAATTCGACCTTAGTAATGGTGCCCTCAGTAGTTGCCGCATCTGCTTGAATGCTGACTGTTGCTGGTGCTACATATTCACTGTTGCTTGCAGGTGCAGTAATAGAAACGGTTGGTTTTACCGGTTCAGCAACCGTTATGTTAACAGTACTGCTGGCTGTAAGTCCACCATTATCCGTTGCTTTTGCGATAATAGAATAAGTGCCTGCATTTGTTAAATTTAAAGTGGAACCATAAGGAGCGCTATCATCCGAGCTCAACAAAGTTTCTCCGTTGTAGAAATCCACCTTATAAATATTTCCGTCTGAATCACTGGCATCAGCAGCAATATTGATAGTAGCAGGAGCGAGGAAGCCTGAATTATTTTCAGGAGAAGTAATACTTATAGATGGCGCATTATTCCCAGGAGCAGAAACAAAAACATTAATCGCATTAGATGCTTTCTCTTTGCCTTCATTATCCGTGGCTTTTGCCGTTAAAGAATAAATTCCTGCAGCGGGACTTGTCCATGTAAAGCTGTATGGAGCAGTATCATCACTGCCTAATAAAGTCGTTCCATTATAAAAATCAACTTTTGCAACTGTTCCATTTTCATCCGCAGCATTGGCTGTGATTGTAATGTCAGAAGGTGTATGGATGATTGCGTCGTTTGCAGGAGAAGTTATCGAAACCGTAGGGGCTGGGTTGGACGTCGTCCCTCCACTGAAATAAATATTATCAATGTAAAAATCTGCATTTACATTAGGCGCATCACCTGCCAACATGAAAGACTGGCCGATGGACCCTAAATCTATGTGCATTCCTAAGTTTGGCTGATTAAAAGCGCTGAGTGGAATAATTACTTCATGCCATTCTCCATCTCTTGTCAAACCATATCCTTCACTTCCCGGAGCGAAATTTATCCAACTGTCTCCAAAACCACTATTTAATCCAACTTTAAACTGTCCTGTAAAAGAAGTCTTGAAATGGAATTTTAAAGCGCCGTCTGCAAAGTTCTGAAGATTTTTAGGACCGGTGTTGGCAACTCCGAATCCAAACCAATTTCCAGGAGCAGCGCGAAAAGCTAAAACTTCACTGCCTTCAAATGGTGTTGGAGCCGGCTCTGTAATGTTTGAAAGGTTATTCCAAACATAAAGATTAGCATCTTGTCCATAGACCAATCGTTCGGTTATAGCAGGATTTTCAGTGTATACTCCAAATTCCCCGGCTACTTGATTGTCTTTGCCAAGAAATAGTTCATCCCCTGGGCTTTGATACAGTTTGATATAGTCTACAAGCATTTTTCCAGGTAAAGGCGCTGTGATGTCACCCACACCCATTAATCCTGTATATAATCCACCTACTGCAAGGTTTAATAAAATGTATTGCGGACGGTGAAATTCTTCAAGTGAATTGGTTTCTACATCACTTATATCAATAGCAAAGTATTCATGATCGTCAATGAATACCCTGATGAAAGTCTCATCCCAAGTCATTTTATAAACATGGTAATCATCAGTTAATGGGGTTGGGCTGTCGTAGTGAGTTCCATGGTCGGCCTGGAATTCCTGATAAGCCCAGTGAACTGCGGCTCCAACTCTATTGTTGGTTTGTCCGGCTTCCCTGCCAGCCTTAGAACCCATTTCCATAATGTCGATCTCACCGCTTGCTGGCCATACACCTGTAGTTCCCAACATCCAGAATGCCGGCCAAAGGCCCTCTTTCAAATCCGGAACCTTGATTCTTGCTTCCAATACGCCATATTTAAAGTGAACTCTTCCATAAGTTCTCATTCTGGCAGAGGTGAATTGCCTTGTTTGGAAGTTTTCCTTTCTTGCTTCGATTAAAAGGTTACCATTTTCAATTCTGGCGTTTTCAGGTCTGCTGGTATAATATTGCAATTCCTGGTTTCCCCACCCGCAAAGTCCTCTTTCACATCCATCTCCGAAATCGAAGGTCCATGTGTCAGGATTGATGGAAGGGCCGTCAAAATTTTCCTCCCAGACCAAATTTTGTGATTGTCCCGATTGTATTCCGAAGAATACTAATCCAATCATTAAGACCAAAGTCTTCCATTTGACTAGTAAATTTTTTAAGTAAAAGGTGTTTCTCATAGGTATATGTTTAGGGTAATTAATTCAGTAATAGCCAGGCAAAAAGAAATTAATTGTACTGGTGCTTAAGTAAAACCTATTGTTTAGAATTGATAATGGCTTTTAGAAATCTCTTTTAAAACCCAAAGGCTGTTATTTCAGTTTTAAAAGGACACAAGTGTAAATAAAAATAGTTAAAAAACCTTTTATGTATTGTACAATTCTATTACACTTAATCTACTGTAAAACTACTTCAAATATTTAGTATTATAATATATTTATTTGAATTACAGTAAATTAATAACGTTTAATTAAAGTAATTTATATCTAATTCTGTTGGTGCTTAAAGAAGAAAAAATATAATTTAATCAATGGTGTGAATTGAGTTTTTGTAAAGTAGGTTTCCCTGTGGATAAAACTTATTTGCTTCCCAAGCCAAAATTTCAAGAGTGTTTCCTTGATTTAGATTTAATTGAAGAAATCCTTTAACTGTAAATGAAAATACAGAAGATTTTCCCCTTCTTGCATAGGCTGCTTTACTTCCACTGCCACTGATTAAATAATGCTGATGACTCTTTTTTATGTATTGCAAATTATGGTCGTGGCCAGAAACATAAATTAAGTCTTTATGTTTCTTGAAAATTGACAGAAGTTTTTTCTTCATTCTCCTGTAAGGGGGATAGGAAATATCCTCCACGACTCCAAAAAACCTTCTATATAATGGATAAATAGACCCCGCACCCGGAAGAGGAATATAAAGGTGTTTATGCACAAACCGCAGAGGAAAAATATGCTGTTTTGCACTGAATACCCCACCGTGCATTGCCTTGCTATACAATGGATGATGGCCTATTACTATAGCTTTCCTCTTGTCCCTTAAAAGCATTTCGTCAAGAAGATTGAAAAAATGGTCTTCACTTTGAGCCTTACATTTATCTTTTAAACCGATTGGAGTTTTTCCTTTTTGTACCCACCACTGGGTGTTTATAAAAATCAATTTCAACCCATCGTTTACAAATACTTCTTCAGGCCCTGGACACCCATGGGGAGGGAGATAAATGTTGGATTTTCCTAAATAATTCTGAATGTATTCTTCCTGTCTTTTTACGTATTCCAGTCCTCCTCCTTTTCCTTTGTTCCAGTCGTGATTACCTGAAATAAAGTAAATACTCCCTTTATATTCTTTTAAAATGTCTAACTGTTTATTAATCCTTTTTTCGGCTAATTTTCTTTTTTCATCCTGTATGCTAGGCAGACCATTAGGATAGATGTTGTCGCCAAGAAATATAACAGTGCTGTTTTTATCGGATTCTAACAATTTATTTTTTAAAAGCTCAAGTACTTCATCTTTTCCATGAAGGTTTGGTTTTCCTGTGTCTCCGATCAGAAATATTTTATGAATGCCAATATTTTTATTTGATTCCTGCGCCATTAGTTATGCAATTACGTCTTATTTCCATCCTGGTTCTTTATGAGAAAGGTCATTTTTTATTAATTTCTTACTTCCCAAAAAGAACTAGTGTTGCCCATTTTGGGAAGTCAATTTAGGAAATCCAAAATTGTGAAAACTTTACTGATTAAGTTAAATTTTGAGCTTTTATTCAACTTCCTATTTAATTAATATTTATAAATATCCTGTTTATCAGAGTGTTATTTTAACTAATAAAGGAAGAAGAATTATTATTTTAGTTGTTATTAATTGTATCTGAATTGAGAAAATAAGTGATAATACTTTTTGGTCTGGTTTTTACTGATTATAAAACAGAATAGATATTTGATCCCTTTTTACTAATAACCTTGATTATGAAAGCATTTTTGAAAATATTCACACTTACATTAATTCTTACTGTAACTTGTTCCGCTTTGGTATTTGCAGGTAACCCAAAGAATAAAAAGAGGAAAAAAAGCAAGGCAACTTCTTCCTATTCTTCAAAACATAAATACACTAAAATAAATGATTGTTCTAAAATGGGTAAAAAGAAAAAACCGGTAGCTATTTTAAATTTTTAAAAGGATTTATTTTCTTAAAATATAAAAAAAGACCGTTGTTTATGGTCCTTTTCTTTGCGGAGTACTTTTAATACTTTTTACTCATTTGAATTAGTTTCTTCCTCCTTTTTCAAACCACTGTTGTCCCAGTTGTTTCTAATGGTGTCTCGGTTTTCCATGTTTTCTGAACTGTCTATTTTGACATTTGGGATTTCTGAGGTATCATCAATTGTAGGGTCAACTACATCTGCCGGAAATTCAATATCTTCGGCATCTTGTTCTATTGCATCCGGAGCCTGGTCGGTTTGTGTAGGCGGAGCCATTGGATCAGGCTTTTTGGGAGCTTCCTGCCCCTTTACCATCAGAATTGTAATTCCTATGGTAAACGTCAAAGTAAAAATGAGCTTTTTCATGTGTATATAATTTGTTTTTTAATTGCCACATGGAATACGCCATTTGATATTCACCCTCGTTTGGTGATTTACAATTTCATGGCATAGGTCTTTTAAATTTCTAACGTTCCTCTGAACGAGGAGTTTAGAATTACCTATACTTATAGAAGGTTTTAATTCTTTTTTGATATTGAATCTAAGGCTCTTTTGACTTCCTCCAAAGCTTTGTCAAGATGTAATTTGACCTGAGTCCATTTCCCATCCCTATTGCTGGTAAAGTCCTGGAATTCTGTCTCCAATCTTTCTTTTGCTTTTTTTACCTCGACGAGTTTTTCCTTTACGTCCTTTTTTAATTCCTCCCTGTTTTCCTTAGTATTCTCAAGTATTTCATCAATTTTTCTACCTATTTCGCTAAATAAGTTTTCAGCTTTTCCTTTTTCCTGTTTTTCCATATTTGCATGATTTAAAGTGTTATAATTCCTTAATTCTTATACCATTTTAAATATACTTTGTTCATTCCTCTAATCCAATTTCTAAGTTTCTGGTTTAAAAAAATCCACTTGCAAAGGTCACCTCGTAGATCCGGTATAAAAAAATTAAACCAAAAGATTATGGCCTTTTTAGAAAACCAAAATGAAGAGCCCGGATTTATTTCAAAGCGGGTTCATAGAAGAATGTTTATGAAATATGCAGGAGCTGCAGCAGCTACCTCCGCTTTTCTTGTTGCCGGATGTAAAGACGACGAGGAGGTGGACAAAGGAATGCCAGATGCAGAAGTAGATCTTGGTAGTGGCGATACAGGTGTATTAAATTATGCCTACGCTCTTGAGCAATTAGAAGCGGCATTTTACACAGCAGTAGTTGCCGAAGCAAGTTTTACTTCCATTTTTAATGACGAGGAGCAAACCGTAATGCGCGATTTAATGGCACATGAAATTACTCACCGGGAATTTTTTAAAGCAGCATTGGGTACCAATGCAATTCCAGGACTTGAAGTGGATTTTAGCTCCATAAATTTTGCTGATAAAGCAAGTGTGTTAGGCGCTGCCAAAACTTTTGAGGACCTGGGGGTTGCTGCTTATAATGGCGCAGGAAAACTGTTGACTGATGGAAATTTACTTCTGGCAGCCGGCAAAATTGTTTCAGTAGAAGCCAGGCATGCAGCAGCGATAAGAGATCTTATCGATCCGAAATCCGCTTCATTTTCCGGAGATGATGTAGTGGATGCAAATGGTTTTGATAAAGCCATGGTTCCGGCGGATGTTTTGTCTGCTGCCGCCACCTATGTCAAGACAAAAATCAATGCAAGTAATTTACCAACAAGCTAAAAATCAAAGATATGAACTTATTAAAATTAATGCAGTCTTTAGATCTTTCTAAAATAGATCAGGAAGAGTTTTTAAAACCTGCTCTACGAAGGCAGTTATTTAAGAAAGCAGGTGATTTCAGCTTGAAAGCAGCTTTAACCTCTGCACCTATTGCTACGATGGCTTTTCCAAAAATAGTAAAAGCTCAATCTTCCATAGTAGTTGAAACATTAAATTTTGCTTTGACCCTCGAGTATTTGGAGGATGAATTTTATAAAATGGGGTTAGCAGCATCCAACCTTATTCCAGTAGAAGACCGGACTATTTTTATGCAAATCGGAAAACATGAAACTGCACATGTTAATTTCCTGAAAACCGCATTGGGCGAAAGCGCCGTTGCAATGCCAACCTTTGATTTTACTGCGGGGGGTGCTTTTGCAGATGCTTTTTCCAATTACGCTACTTTTCTGGCGCTTTCCCAATCATTTGAGGATACAGGCGTGAGGGCATACAAGGGACAAGCAGGGAATCTATTAAATGATAACGACACGTTGACCGCTGCACTCCAAATACATTCTGTAGAAGCGAGGCATGCATCAGAAGTACGGAGACTAAGAGGAAAAGCATCAAACATGGCCATTAAAGGCTGGATTACAAATGATGAATCGAATGGAGCGCCAGCAGCAATATATGAGGGTGAGGACAATACTACTCATGCAGGAGCAGACATCAGTACTTTGTCAACGCTTTCTGATATTTCAATGGCCGGAAAAACGGAGTCTTTTGATGAACCATTAACCAAAGAGCAAGTACTTGCCATAGTAGATCCATTTATAGCATAATTATAAAAGAAAGGATAGAGCGTTGGCCTGGGTTTATAAATTACAGGCTCTTCTTGACAAGAGCCTGTAATTTTACCTAAAAAATTAGTAACAATTTTGCAGATAGCGTGTTTGTTATTTAATGTTGTTATTAATTATTGTTATTTTTCCTGCCATTTGGAAGCTACTTCATCGGTAATATCGGAACTGGAACTTGTAAATCTTCTCAAAAAGAAGGACAGGAAAGCTTTGGAGTATTTGTACGATAATTATTCCTCTGCTATCTATGGAATAATTTATAAGATCATACGTGTCGAAGATTTGGCGGAGGAAGTGCTTCAAGATTCTTTTTTAAGGTTTTGGAATAAGATTGAAGATTATAACCCCGAAAAAGGAAGATTGTTTACCTGGATGTTAAATATTGCCAGAAATCTTTCAATAGATAAATTACGATCAGCGGATTATAAAAGTCAGGCAAGGTCTGAAGATATTCTTCAAGATTCATCAAAGGCTAATTTTGAATTTTCAGATAAATTTAAACCTGATCATATTGGAGTAAAAGATATGCTGGAAATACTTAAACCTGATCAAAAAAGATTAATGGAACTAATGTATTTTAAAGGATATACTCAATCAGAAATTTCAGAGGAATTTAATATACCCTTAGGCACAGTTAAAACTAAGGTCAGAACTGCAATGATGGTTTTGAGAAAATTATTTTAGAAAAGAAATTGAATACAGAGGAATATATTTCGTCGGGAATACTTGAACTATATGTTCTGGGGCAATTGACAGCTGAAGAAAATGCTGAGGTAGAAAATATTGCCAACACTTATCCCGCGGTTAAAAAAGAAATCGGCTTAATAGAACAAAGTCTTGAAGCTTATGCAAAAGGACATTCCAAAGCTCCTCGTAAAGAAATTAAGGATAAAATTTTGTCTCAATTAAATGATTCTGCCAGGATTGACCCTGAAATTAATACTCTAAATGCCGACAAACCTTCCTCCATAGATAATTCGGAAAACAGTTTTGTTGTTTATAAAAAAAGAGCTTTTTCTACTTATCTGGTTGCAGCTTCCTGGATATTAACAATTTTCTTTGCAGCTACTACTATGTTTTTCTGGTCCAAATGGAGAAGTGCGGAACAAAATTATGTCGTTTTACAAAGTCAGTCTGCCGAATATTCCAGTAATTATAATAGGGTAAAAAATAATTACGAAACGGAAATAGAAGACCTTCACAGCTATATTGCTTTGTTAAATGATGAATCAACCCGAACAGTAACACTTTCAGGATTACCTATTGCGCCGTCATCAGAAGCTAAAGTTTTATGGAATGAAAACAATAAAAAACTTTATGTAAGTCAATTAAATCTACCTCCGCCTCCGTCTGGAAAACAATACCAATTGTGGGCCATTTATGGAGATCAAAAAATAGATGCAGGCGTGCTTTCCAAAAATGGATTTGAAATTCAAAAAATGAAAGATATCTCATCTGCTCAGGCATTTGCCATTACTTTGGAAAAAGAAGGAGGAAGCCCCACTCCAAATCTAGATGCCATATATGCTATGGGCAAGATATAATGCCTGGTATCCTTTATATTTTTCTTGTTTTTTTAACTTTTAAGCTTAAAGATTAATACTTTCGCTAGTGCTATAATTTTTAAAGTATGTTGGAAGTACCTAATCACGATCAAAAGATAAATGAGCATTATGGACAAGGTAACCTTGCCACCGCAATTCTTGAAGCCCTTCGCTCTGCGGGAAAATACCATAATTTGACTGAAGATGATCTTATTCCTGCCGATCAATTTCATATTGGAGGAAAAGCTGCGACGATAGAGTTGGCCTCTTTGGCTAATATCACTTCAAACATGAATATCCTGGATGTTGGAGGGGGAATTGGTGGCCCTGCAAGAACCTTAGCCTCTACTTTTGGATGTAAAGTGGAAGTATTGGACTTAACAGAAGAATATTGTAGGGTAGGAGAGCAGCTTACGGTAAAAACAGAATACCGGGATTTGGTTTCCTTCAGACACGGAAGTGCGTTGGACCTGCCGTATTCTCACAGGTGTTTTGATTTGGTTTGGACGCAGCACAGTTCCATGAACATTTCAGATAAAAACAGACTTTATTCAGAAATATACCGAGTGCTAAAAAGTGGCGGAAAGCTGGCAATGCATGAGATAATGTCCGGAAAAAATTCACCTATCCATTTTCCAGTTCCCTGGGCACGACATCCAGCAATAAGTTTTTTAAGCCAACCTGAAGAAATAAGGTCCTTATTATTGACACTAGGTTTTAAAGAAATAGCTTGGCAGGATGAAACCGACCAAGCAATTGAGTCTTTTAGAAAAGCAATGAAAGCTTCAGATAATTCCATAGAATCACCACTTGGGCTTCAATTATTATTGGGAAAAGATTACAAGCAAATGCTTCAAAATCAGCTTAGAAACCTGGAGGAAGAAAAAATAGCTGTAATTAAAGCGGTATTTGAGAAAGTGGAGGCTTGAATATGAATCTATGCAAAAAAAATCCCTGCCGGAGAAGCAAGGTTTAAATGTTGTTAATCATCCGGATCTAAATTTTTTAATTTACAGCGCGTCGATTTTAGTTCCTTTTAGGTTGCCCAACCTTTAGTAGTAAACCTTTACTAACCACGCTAAAATAATGGATATGTGTAGTTAAATTGATACATGCCGTAGTTTTCCCGTAGAGGAATCTTTTGATAAAAAACCTGTTGTCCGGACTTTTAGGGTTATTAGTTTATATACCATTAACCCTAAAAAAATGAAAAAAGAACTCCATCAATTTAGTGAGATTCCGGCATCTCTTTCCGGAATTCTTCAGCCCTTTGCCTGTCTGCAATCTTTTCCAAATTCAAATGGTATTACTGAGGTAAATCTTTTAATAGTTTATCCTTAGGCCATTGGGTTTGTACTTTTTATAAACCTTCAGGAATTATTGTTTTTACCAGCTTATTTTAAAAAGCTGGATGAGTCTCATTTTTAACCTTTATTAACTCTTATGGAAAAATTCTCTTTAAAACTATTGGCTTTATTTATAGCCATGTGCTTATCCTTAATAAATAAAAGCTTTGCTCAGTCCACCATTCCGGGCAAAATAGAAGCCGAAGCTTATACGGCAATGTCTGGTATACAAACAGAAGCTACAGCTGATGCGGGTGGTGGTCTGAATGTTGGTTGGATCGATGCTGGCGACTGGATGGATTATTCACTGGCCGTTCCTACCGCCGGCAATTATAAGGTGAATTTTAGAATAGCAAGTACAATAGCCGCTGCAAAACTTCAGTTGAAAGTGGGACCATCCACAACTGACGTTACACTCCCAAATACTGGCGGATATCAGACGTGGGCTACGGTTTCCACAACTATGGCTTTAAATGCAGGAAATCAAACAATTAGAATAAGTGCCTTAACCAATGGCTTTAATTTTAACTGGATGCAGTTTGAAGCTGCTTCCACCACAAATATAGCCCGGGACAAAGTGGCTACTTCATCATCAACGGAAGGCGCTTTTCTACCTTCCAATGTTGTAGATGGTAACACGAATACAAGATGGGCAAGCAACTACAACAATTCGGAATGGGTGGCCATAGACCTCGGCCAGAATTATTCCATAAACAAAGTTGTACTGAACTGGGAAACTGCCTCTGGAAAATCTTTTGATATTGAAGTATCGTCCAATAATACTTCATGGACCTCGATCTACCATACCGATGCAGGAACCGGAGGCGTGCAATCGCTTAATGTTACAGGACAAGGCAGGTACATAAGAATGCTTGGAAAAACAAGGAATACGGTCTACGGGTATTCTTTGTGGGAATTTGAAGTTTATGGTACGCCTTCCACCACTGCAAATCAAGATCCGGTGGTAAATGCCGGAGCGGATAAAACCATTACTTTGCCTACCAATTCAACAAACCTGACTGCCGTAGCTAGTGATCCTGATGGTGACGCTATAACCTATCAGTGGAGTAAAGTATCAGGTCCTGCCGCGACATTGTCCGGGGCAACAACGGCCAACTTATCTGCCGCCGGACTTACTCAAGGAACTTATGTCTTCCGAATAACAGTGACGGATGGAAAAGGAGGGGAGTCTTCTGATGATGTAGTCGTAACGGTTAATGCTGCAAACACTTCATGTGCTCAAATACTTTCTACAGGCAAAACAGCATCTGCTTCTTCAACGATTGGAGGAAATACCGCGGCGATGGCGGTAGATGGTAATATGGGCACCCGTTGGGAAAGCCAGTTTTCAGACCCTCAATGGATTACTGTTGATTTAGGAGCAAGTCAAGCCATTTGTAAAGTTGTTCTTGATTGGGAAACCGCTTCAGGAA
>DASPJL010000061.1:0-60821 GCA_035628645.1 Cytophagales bacterium
ACAGCGATGGTGAATTGCTTAGCGTCAGGAATATTGATAAAACAGTTAGCCCTTCCGTTGTTCAATATTATGAGCGGGAAAGACGTAAACTCACCTTTACAAAAACTTCACCGGGACAAGCACCACCTACTTCAACAGGAAGAATAACCATTATCATTACCAGCAGATAATCTAAATGGATTATCCCCAAGTCATTAAGTATCTTTATGAGCAATTGCCCATGTTTCAAAGAATCGGGCCTGTTGCTTTTAAAAAGAACCTGGATAATACCCTCGCGCTGTGCGCAGCGTTAGATAATCCCCATCTAAAATTTAAATCCATACATATAGGCGGTACCAATGGCAAGGGAAGTTCGTCCCACATGCTGGCTGCTGTTTTTCAAAGCGCAGGATATAAAACGGGCTTATACACTTCCCCCCATTTAAAAGAATTTACCGAAAGAATCAGGGTCAATGGAAATGAAATACCTCAGAAAAAGGTAATTGATTTTGTACTTAAAAATAAAAGTCTGATAGAGTCTGTAAAGCCTTCATTTTTTGAAATGACGGTAGTAATGGCGTTTGATCATTTTGCTAAAGAAGGCGTAGATGTTGCAATTATAGAAGTCGGGCTGGGAGGTCGGCTAGACTCAACCAATGTAATTCAACCTATTTGCTCCCTGATTACCAATATTGGATACGATCATCAGGCCCTGCTGGGAAATACTTTGGAAGAAATCGCTTTTGAAAAGGCAGGAATTATAAAACCGGAAACCCCCATTGTTGTTTCTGAAATGCAGAAAGAAGTAAAGGAGGTCTTTGAAAGGATATCAAGGGAAAGAAATGCTCCTCTTTTTTTTGGGGACTCAAAGTATAGAGTGATAAAAAAGGAGCTCAGGAATGGAAAGCTGGTAGTGGATGTGTTTACTGATAAAGGAAAACTTTTTGAAGAACTTCAACTTGGTCTTTCCGCCGATTATCAGATAAAAAACTTACCTGGGGTATTGAAAACCATTGCTATTGCCAAAGATAATGGCTTTACTATAGAAATTGATGCCATCAGGAGAGGTATTATGAAGACTTCCGAGTTGACCGGACTAAAGGGACGATGGCAAAAACTCGCAGAAAAGCCATTAGTTATATGTGATACAGGGCATAATGAAGACGGTATCAGGGAAGTATTAAAACAGATAGAAAACACTCCGTACAAGAAATTGTTTATTGTTTTCGGAACAGTTAATGACAAGGATATAAATAAAATATTAAATCTACTGCCAAAAACGGCCAGCTACTTTTTTTGTGAAGCATCTATTCCCAGAGCTTTACCCGCAACTGACCTTCAAAAGGCTGCGGAAAGGGTTGGATTAAAAGGAGAAGTTGTAAAAAATGTAAACGACGCCATAGCAGAAGCAAAAAGAAAAGCACAAGAAGAAGACTTAATTTTTGTCGGAGGTAGTAATTTTGTGGTAGCTGAAATAAATGACCTTTAATGGCAAGACAAAAACTTAAAAGATTTGCTGAAAATGCAATAACAGAAACAGTCATAGAACCTGGGAAAGAGCTTTTCTCCTCTATAAAAGGTAATTGGTCCTCCGATTTTTTTTACAACTCTAACCCAATAACTCTTGAATTGGGCTGTGGCTATGGAGAATATAGCGTGGGTTTGGCAAAATTGTATCCGAATAAAAACTTTGTTGGTGTGGACATTAAAGGAAGCAGGATCTGGCAGGGAAGTACGCTGGCACGGGAAAATGGCCTGACAAATGTTGGATTTTTAAGAACAAAAATTCAGAACATTGAAAACTTTTTTGCAGAAGACGAAGTGAGTGAAATCTGGATAACCTTTCCCGATCCCAGACCGAAAAACAGGGATCGCAGAAGAAGGTTGACAAGTCCCAGGATGTTAGAAATTTATAGGAAGATCATTGCAGCAAACGGGATAATTCATCTAAAAACAGACAGCAGAGAATTAATGGATTATACACTCGAATCGCTGTTTTCTTTAAATATAACTCCCATACAAAACACCTTTGATCTTTATAAAGAAGTCAATCATCAGGACATACATTATAACATAAAAACGAAATACGAAAACATATATCTTGCTGAAAATAAACCAATAAACTATGTAAAATTTAACTTATAGTTTATACTCGTTAAATACCCTTGAAGTTTGTTGAACAATTATTTCCTGGCTTTTTTCAATGGTAAAATTTTTATCATAAGAAGGACTGTATGCAATTTCTATTGTCCTGTTCAAGTCAAAATTAATGTAGGTTAAAATGGCTCTTTTAATTTTTAAAAATTAAGAGAGAATTCTACTGGTAGCTCATCTAAGAAAAAGAAGGTGAGTTTTCTTAAATACCTCTGCAATTCCTTCATTTTTTACTTCCAATTTTTGCAAATAATGCAAAATATAAAACATCATAAAATTTATATCTAATTGTAGTATTTTAATTTAAAAGGAATTGTTTTGAGGTTTAGGGTCCGTTAATATTGCTCCATACCAAAATGAAAAGAACGTGAAAAAATTCTTTAAAAGCCTTATCAAACCATTTCTACCCACATATGAAGTCACTTTTACCATGTATCATGTAATACCCGGTTTTCCTGTTAAAAAGAACGACTCGAAGCATAATTTCGAAAAAGGAGAGTCAGAAAAAGCGATTGAGTTTTATAATAAAGTGGTAAATACTACCATGGTAAACAAGCTTGCGCCAACAGAAGTAAAGCTCAGAAGAGGCAAAAAAGTAATTCAGTCAAAACAGTTTGGACCAATAAGACAGATCAAGCAATACAGAATTGTTGTCTAATTTATATAAATGTTAAAGTATAAATGTTGAAGTTGCAGTCATTCAACATTTATATTTTAACATTCAACATTCCTCAGTCTATTTCAAGCATTTCCAGAATTTCTGAAAGACCATCAAAATCTTTTAGTCCAGGACTTATCTCATCTCCACCTTTTAGTTCAATTCCTTTGATTTTAGTATTATTTAGCAAAGTCTTGATAATAGATTTGTTCTCACCACAACTTACAATCAGCGAATGTTTAGAGGAAAATTCCTTTATGTTTCTGATTTCTTCTTTTGAAAAGGTTTCATTATTTCCTTCAACCAGATAATAATGAATGTGGTCATGAACAGGAGGAGAGACCATTTCATTTATATTCAATTTATAAATAAAAGGTTTTTCAAGTGATGATAATTTTTGGAGTATCTCGATGTTTTTTACCTCCAGATAATTGAATTTATATTCTTTCAAAAGCTCTAGAACCTCTTCAATAGGGCAGTCTTCTATTTCAGCAACCGTTTTTACTCCCGTAACCCATCCGGTAATCTCTTTGTATTGCAAAGGCGACACATAATTGGGATGCCGTTTATCCATACAAAAACCAATTAAATCAACGCCCATACCTGCACAATATCTTGCATCACTTAAATTATTGATGGAGCTTATTTTTACAAACGTGCTTAGTGCCATATTTTTAATTTCAAACGATTGCGTTCCTTAGTTAAAACGAACAAAATAAAATTTTAAAGCGTTATCCTATAACCTTACCAAAAGGGATTTATAATTTATATTTGCTGAAAATTAACAAAAAAAATGGCTGTAGAACTAGTAAATGATTCTGATTTTGAATCTAAATTAAAAGAAAACAATAAAGTTGTTGTAAAATATTATGCTGATTGGTGCGGTAGCTGCCGTTTATTTGCTCCTAAGTTTAAGAGACTTTCATCAGATCCTCGTTTTGAGGGCACAGTTTTCCTTGACGTAAATGCTGAAACCAGTCCACTCGCAAGAAAAATTGCTGGTGTCACTACTTTACCATATTTTGGAGTATTCAAAGATGGAAAACTAGTAGATTCAATATCTTCAAGTAAAGAAGAGGCGGTAGTAGAGTTAATCCAAAAATTAAATTAAATACAACAACCCTTTATACTTAACCTTTTATTGCCAATCCATTTATAACTAAAAACTCGTAAATACATAAATTTACTATTCATCAGAGCTTTTTTAAGCTGGCAAATGTCAATAAATAAAAATCATAAATTTTAAGTATAGCGCAGAAGGATATAGATGACTGCAATTACAAGGTACCTAAACTACTACAATGAAAATTCCTGTTATTAAAAAATTAGTTGAAATAGAATCTAATGAGAATCTGCTAAAAGCCGAAGAGGCTTTATTGAACGAAGAATCGTTGGAGATAACTGTTGAAGGAGACGATGAAGGGGAACAATTGACCCATATTATCGCTGCCAGATGGATTCAGGAAAAGATGAAAGAAGATAATATGGATTTTAAAGCTGCCTTAAGAGAGTATACAAAAAAGGTTAGAGAATCCATTAATTAGCTTAACCTAAAGATTGTTAAGCTTTTGATGTAATGAGTGAGGTAATTTTAACAATTGCCTTAAAATTTTATTTTATAAGTTTGATTTACTATGTGATAAAGGCTTGTTCTTTATTCATAATTTAAATGCTATGAGCAAACACGGAAGAATATTGGTGGCAATGAGCGGAGGAATAGACAGTTCTTTAGCAGCTGTAATGCTTCATGAAGAAGGATATGAAGTTATTGGAATGACAATGAAAACCTGGGACTATGCATCCTCCGGATCGAGTAAAAAGGAAACCGGCTGTTGTAGCCTGGATTCTATTAATGACGCCAGAAATATTGCAGTAAACCTAGGGTTCCCTCATTATATTTTAGACATAAGGGATGAATTTGGCGATTATGTAATCAATCACTTTACTGATGAGTACATGGCTGGGCGAACTCCAAACCCCTGTGTATTATGTAATACACATATTAAATGGGATGCGTTACTAAAAAGAGCAGATAAGCTTGACTGTGAACATATTGCTACAGGACATTATGCAAGAATACGGGAAGAGCAAGGCAGGTATGTTATTTCCAAGGGATTGGATGAAAACAAGGATCAATCCTATGCACTTTGGGGAATATCTCAGCAAAGCCTGAGCAGAACGATATTTCCATTGGGCGAGTTAAAAAAGACTCAGATAAAGGAAATGGCAGTAGAAAAAGGTTTCTTTGAACTGGCCAATAAATCAGAGTCTTATGAAATATGTTTTGTTCCGGACAATGATTACCGAGGATTTCTAAAGAGAAGAAAGCCTGGAATAGAACAAGAAGTAGATGGAGGAGAATTTGTATTGGAAGATGGAACAGTTGTAGGGCAACATTCCGGTTATCCTTTTTATACAGTCGGTCAAAGAAAAGGATTAGGCATCGCTTTAGGTTACCCAGTTTATGTTACTGAAATTCAGAAAGAAAAAAATAGAGTTGTATTGGGAACCATAGGAGATCTTTCCAGGGATGGCATGTGGGTAAATAAGTTAAATATGGTAAAATATTCATCTGTGGAAAATCCATTGCAGACAGTTACTAAGGTGCGCTATAATGATAGTGGCGCTCCTGCATTAATTCAACAGGAAGGAGATAGAATAAAAGTATTATTTAATCGAGGAGTAAATGCCATTGCTCCCGGACAAGCTGCCGTTTTTTATGAAGGTGAAGATGTGATTGGCGGAGGATGGATCTTATCTAGCTTTAAGCAAAATGAAAAAGAACTTTTATAATTTCCTGATTTTCCTGTTAAGCATTGGGATCATTTCTTGTGAAACAAAGGAAATAATTCCTTCCGACACGTTGGAAGGCGAAGAATATTTCCCGCTGGGAAAGGGCGCTTATACTGTTTACAAAGTAACTGAAACTAAATACTCCATAGTTTCAGGCAATGAAACCCGGGAATATTTTTTAAAAGAAGTGGTAGCAGATTCGGCGTCAGATGATTTTAATAATCTGGTATATAGGATTGAAAGATTTAGTAAAGACAACGAAGAAGATCCGTGGGATCTTGACTCTGTCTGGACGGCAAGGAAAAGCGGAAATCAGTTTATTAAAGTAGAAAACAATATTGAATTTGTTAAGCTGGTTATACCGGTCAAAGAAGGTAAAGAATGGAATGGTAATGCGTTTAATAGCCGGGAAAAGGAAACTTATAGAATGGAAATGGTTCATCAGCCTCTCTTGCTCAACGACATACAGTTTGACAGCACTTTGACTCAAATTCAAAAGATGGACTCAAACGTTGTCGCCCAGGATTTTAGAACAGAAATTTACGCAAAGGGTGTAGGATTGATATATAAAAAGTTTATAGTAACCACCAATCATCAGGAAAATGGGTCCATTGTTTTTCCCATAAAAATCGATAACGGAATTGATCTCACACAAACGATTATCGAATATGGGACGGAATAAATCATTAATATCATTCATTTTTATTCTCTCTTTTTTTTCCTTTCTTCCGGTTGATGCCCAGCGTTACTTTATATACTTAGAGGACAAAAATGGGTCTGAATATAGTCTTGAACGACCTCATGATTTTTTGACTGAAAAAGCCATACAAAGGAGATTAAAACAAAATATAGCTGTTACCGAAAGAGATTTGCCGGTTTCCACAAATTATATTGATCAAATTAAGTCCGAGGGAGGGAAAGTAGTTTTTAAATCCAGGTGGTTAAACGGCGTCCTGGTTGAAGCAAGTGAAGAAGTTTATGCAAAAATTAAAGCGCTTCCATTCGTAAAAGAAGATCAGGATCTCTCTTTCAAAAGGAAGAGAGTTGCATCAAAAGGAAAGAGCAGTTTAAAATCATACAAAAGTTTTGAGGAAGATTATGGAACTTCCCTTTTACAAAATCAAATGCTGGGCATTGATGCTATGCATGAAGATGGTTATTATGGAGAGGGGATCACGATTGCCGTATTAGATGCCGGCTTTTATAAAGCAAATGAATTTTCATTATTTGACTCACTGTTTAAAAATGGCAGAGTGGTAGCAACATATGACTTTGTAAACAGAGAAAAAGAGGTCTTTGAGGATGACTCTCATGGAATGCAAGTGCTTTCTGTTATGAGTGGTTATACTTCAGGAGGGCTGATAGGAGGCGCTTATAAATCAGATTATGTCTTGTTAAAGACTGAAGAAGTAGGCACGGAAACGAGAGAGGAAGAAATATTCTGGCTCGCAGGAGCAGAATTCGCTGATAGTTTGGGGGCGGATATCTTAACTTCTTCTCTTGGCTATAACACCTTTGATAATCCTGATGATAACTATACTTATGCTGATTTGGACGGCAATACGGCCTTGATTACCAAAGCAGCAGACCACGCAGCATCTGTTGGAATGTTGGTAGTGGTAAGTGTAGGAAATGAAGGCAACGATTCGTGGGGAACTTTAACATTACCAGCAGATGGAGATTCAGTTTTAGCAGTCGGCGCTGTAAATGACAAAGGCGAATATGCTACTTTCAGTTCCAGGGGTAATACCGCTGACAACAGAATTAAACCTGAAGTAGTCGCCTTGGGCGTAGGAACAGTAGTTGGAAATAGTTTCGGAGGCATTTCCAAAAACAACGGGACCTCTTTCTCTTCTCCTCTTATTGCTGCCTTAGCTGCGGGACTTTGGGAAGCTTTTCCTGACCTTACGAATATGGAGCTAATGGAACTGATTAAAAAGTCGGGTAATAATGCGCAAAGCCCGGATAGTTTGTTTGGCTATGGCATTCCCAATTATTTAGCAGCTAAAAAACTCCAGATCAATGGAATCGAAGATATTGTAAAAGGTGAAACATTAGTTTTTCCTAATCCCCTGGATGAGTCTTTTCTGATTGTTAAGGATAGCAATTTTAATGATTCAGAAATTGTTAAAGTAAATATTTACTCGTCGAATCTTAAACTATTCAGGAATAGCTTGTTAATGGTAAAAAATAAGCAAATCATTCTTAGCGAAAGCTTTTTAAATTCTCTTATTCCAGGGACCTATTTTATAAGAATAGAATCAAAGAATGAAACAATTTTCAGAAAGATTATAAAGCAATAAGCAGATTTTTTTTATAAATAAAACAACCTGACATGAACCATATAGTTGCGCCTTCAATTCTTGCTGCGGATTTTGGAAATCTACAAAGAGACGTTGAAATGATCAATCAAAGTGAAGCCGATTGGATACATGTAGACATTATGGATGGCGTATTTGTTCCCAATATATCCTTTGGTTTTCCAGTGTTTGAAGCAATCAAAAAACATTCAAAAAAGCCGCTGGATACTCATCTGATGATCCAACATCCCGAAAATTATGTAGATGGCTTTATAAAAGCGGGCTCTTCAAACATTACGGTTCATTATGAAGCAACAGTTCATCTTCACCGACTTGTTCACCATATCAAAGATCAGGGAATAACCGCCGGAGTGGCTCTTAATCCCCATACCCCCATATCATTTTTAGAAGATATTATTCAGGACGTTGATCTGGTATTAATTATGTCGGTAAATCCTGGATTTGGAGGACAAAAATTTATAGAGCATACCTATGCTAAAATTCAGGAACTTAAGAATCTTATTTTAAGGAAAAAATCAAAAGCGTTAATTGAAATTGACGGAGGTGTAAATCAGGAAAACGCACCCAAACTGCTGGCATCAGGGGCCGATGTTCTGGTTGCGGGAAATTTTGTTTTTTCCTCCGACCACCCTGCGGCAACAATTAAGGATTTAAAGAAATTGGATGTAGCGCGGACCTTTCAGGTTTAATTTTTGAAGATTGGATGGAAATAATCCTCGTACAAGAACAAGATTTTCCATTACAGACGGGACGACACTACAAAGTCCCTGAAGGCTATTCTCCATGATTATGATTTTCGATATTGGGAACAAAACCTTCTCTTAACTCTGGATGACTTATTCTCCCTCCCAAATGAGCGACATAAGCAAACAGGATAAAAGATAATACAGAGGCTACCAAAACAACTTTCGGCATTATGACTGAAAATTTTCTTGGAAAATTAAGCAGTCCGGCAAGGGAAATAATTCCTAAAAATATGGCAAATACAAAAGATTTCTCCGCTATTTCCTCATGTTCGTGAATAAAGTCGCGACTTACGTGCTCAATATGTTCCACAACTTCTTCAGCCTCCTCACCTGAGAAATAGAGAGGAAGTGTAAAAATTAATACGGCAATATTTAATATGAAACCGGTTTTTATCAGAATGGAAGAATTCTTATATATTCCATAGCATAATATAGGTATAGCAATTAAAGAAATAATTAAAGGAAAATGATTAAAAACGAGATGGATTTGAGGAGCTGTCATACTTTTATTTTTTTGCTATTTACAAAATCCGTTTAATTTTTGAAAACAAATTTTGAATACCTAAAAGATGACAATAAAATAAAGATCTGCTTTAGAATCTCACAATTCTAATATGAATATGGCAGGGTCAAAACCAGCGCGCATCAATATCGGCTTTGAAACATTATATACCTTAACGCCCTTGGAAGTCTCGCCGCTTAAGGTCCCAATGTGTGCATGTCCATGGAAAGCTGCTACTACATCCCGGCGTTCCAAAGGTTCGGCCAGATAAGAAGAACCGAGAAAAGGAAAAATCTGCTCGGGCTCACCAACGATTGTAGCTGAAATAGGAGAATAATGCATTATGGCTATTTTTTTTAAATTGTCTCCATCAAGACGGGCGAGCGCCTGATCTAATTTGAGGGATTCATCCACCACTTCTTGTACAAAACTTTTGTTCATCTTTTCACCCCACTTTGGTAACATATGACGATCAAATCCGCCGCCAAACCCTTTTACTCCTGCTATGCCTACCTTGCCCAATTCAATAGAATCACCATCCAGGATATGAACATTTTCTTTATTGAGAATTCGTTTAATCTCCTCCTGCTCATCTTTTTCATAATCATGATTGCCCAAAACGGCCACTACCGGGATGGAGCAAGACTTTAATTCATCGCACAAAACTTCAGCTTCTTTTGCATATCCATGGTCGGTCAAGTCACCACACAAAAGCAGCACATCTGCCTGCTCAGAAATCTTCCTGAAATAATCTACCCATTTTCCATGATCGCCTTCACCTACATGGATATCACCTACGGCTGCTACCCGGACTTTATCTTTATTTTTTTCCATATTAAATACTCTTCATGGTGATCACTTTATAATTCCAATCCTTGATGTCGGTCATATATTGCGTTTGGTCAATAATGGGCCCCATACACACTTTCTCCCCAGGTATTGGAAGGTCATATTGTTCTTCCGCTCTTCTTATTAGTTCAATAAACAGATCCTGAGGAACCCTGTTTCGTTCGGACGGATATACGAACTGAAAATTGATCAAGGCGCCTAAAAGCAAATGCCAATGTTGATCAAATTTTTTATATAACCTGTTCCAATTCAACTCATTTCCTCTTTTTAATATAATATGGTTCACGTCAGCTCCGTCATAACGTTCTCTATTCTGCACATATATCTTGCACCAGATCAGATCTTCAGCAGAAATAAATTTTACAGGCACACCAAAAAGTTCTCCCTCCGTCGCATGTTCATACCAGAAATCATCTACTCTGCAAATGCTGTTTACCGTATCAAAAATAAGGTCGATATAATATTCTCCACTGAATATTTTCGCCAGCCATCTGGCATCACTGATTTCAGTTTGATAACCCTTTCCAGAAAAAAATTTGAGAATTTTAGTGTATTCGCTGGATTTACAAAATACATCCAGGTCTTTTGTATCTCGGTAAATCCCTGTATACTTAAAAAATGCAAATGCTCCACCCAACAAATAGGGAGTTTTGCTCTCATCTAAAAGTGCCAATGCCTGAACATAAAATGCTTCTGACTCCTTTTTTTGCTGGCTAGTAAGTTCCATATAGTGTAATTGTTCATATAAATACTGAAAAGCAAACTGAAATGTTATAAATAAAAAAATGGTGAAAGATCGGTTGTTTCTCATACTGAAATTCTTTTTAAGAAAATTGTTTAATACCTTTATTTTATGAGGTTATTATTTCTTGTCTTTTTAGGTGGTGGATTAGGGAGTATGGCCCGGTATATTTTGAGTAAAGTGATTGTTCAAACTTATTCCACCACTTTCCCTGTAGGCACCTTTTTAGTAAATATTATAGGCTGTTTCATAATTGGAATAGTGCTCACCTTACCTGAAAGATTTGGAAATATTACCGTTCCCTGGAAACTCTTTCTTGCAACTGGCTTTTGCGGAGGCTTTACTACTTTTTCGGCTTTTGCCTATGAGAACAACAATTTAATCCAAAATAGGGAGATTCTTTACTTTATTCTCTATACCACTTTGAGTGTCTTGGTTGGCCTTCTTGCCACTTTTAGTGGAATACTTCTGGTGAAAAAATTTTATAACACTTCTTGTTAGTTATCTTCTGATTCACAATTTATTACAAATAATTTCTGCTTTTTGCAAACGTTTGCAGCAGGATTTTTTATAGGATTATTTAATCATTACACGGATATTTGCGTTTTAGGAATATCATTAAAAATTACTATGAAAAAATTTAATCCGTGGCATTCAGTATCAATAGGAAAAAAAGCGCCTGAAACTGTTCGAGCAATTATTGAAATCCCCAAAGGGTCGAAAGTTAAATATGAACTAGACAAAGAAAGTGGTTTGTTACTTTTAGATAGAATATTGTACTCAGCAGTACATTACCCGGCCAACTACGGTTTTATTCCACAAACCTACTGTGACGATAAAGATCCATTAGATATCCTTATCTTCTGCTCGGAAGAAGTGGTGCCGATGTGTATTGTGGAAGCCAAGGTAATAGGAGTGATGCGTATGATAGACGGCGATGAAGTTGATGATAAAATTATTGCCGTAGCAAAAAATGATATGGGCGTAAACTATCTTAATGATCTTTCTGAACTCCCTCCTCATACTACTATTGAAATTCAACGATTCTTTGAAGACTACAAAAAACTGGAACACAAGAAAGTAACTGTGGAAAACTTTCTGAACAGGGAAGCAGCTTATAAGATTATTGAAGAAAGCATTGAATTATACAAAAAGACATTCGGCAAAGAATCATTGGAATTTGTTTAACATCATTTCTTACGAAAGGTCTGTAATTATAGATCTTTTAATAATGCCTTTTCTCGATGGTTGGATTTTATTTCATCAGAATATTGAGAAAAACGATTAAATCTGGTTATGGACTGGCAAAAGTATATAGTATCTGATAAGAAGGTCTTATTGGGCAAACCGACAATGAAGGGAACCGGAATTTTATAGAACATATTGTTGGATTACTTACAAGGAGAATATGACTTTGAAAATGCTTCGACAGTTGTAAATAAAACGCTATCCGACAAAGGAAATATTAAATTCTCTACAAAAAGGATTAGAACTATTCTGATCCCTGCATAAAAAAAACCTTTACAACCAATCTAAAAGATAGAAGTATGTATTCCTAAAACTTCTTTCTATGAATGCTCAACAAACCCATAAATCAGATCCTCAAAATCAACTCAAACGACAAAGAAATTATTTAGTCAAAAGAATTGAAGATCTTCTTGAAGGACCAATGATTTTCCTGGGTTTTGTATGGCTTGTCCTTCTAGTGATTGAGCTTATTTGGACCTTGAGTAATTTCTGGCAGAAAGTTAGCCTGGCAATCTATATAATTTTCATTCTGGATTTTTTGTTTAAATTTTTTGTTGCGCCGCAAAAACTGACTTTTCTTAAGAAAAACGTACTAACCATCATATCTTTAGTCGTGCCCGCATCCAGATTTTTAAGAATTACAAGGGCATTCAGGGCACTAAGATTTTTCAGGGCTTCTCGTTCTTTAAGGCTCGTAAAGATAGTCGGGTCAATAAACCGTGGATTTCGTGCGCTTTCGAAAACGATGGAAAGAAGAGCTTTTGGCTATGTATCCATGCTTACTCTTCTTATGTTATTTATAGGGGCCGCGGGAATGTATGCTTTTGAAAAGGACATTCCGGAAGGATTGGATACTTATGGAAAAGCACTTTGGTGGACCGCCATGTTATTGACTTCCATGGGTAGTGAATATTGGCCTAAAACCACTGAAGGCCAAGCGCTTTGCCTGATCCTTGCTTTATATGGTTTTGCCGTTTTCGGATATTTTGCAGCCTTCTTAGCCACTTTTTTTATCGGCCAGGATGCTGAAAACAAAACTGCACCTGTAGCTGGTACTGATCAGGTTAAAGAAATTAAAAATGAAATAGCGACTCTAAGGATCGAAATTCAAAAATTATTGATTCAAAAAACAGAAGAGCAGAAATAACCTAAACCGGAACCGTCCTTGATAAGATCGCCACAAACACGTCAACATGATCATGGAAATTCAGGAAAACCTTTTCGTTCTCTTTTTTGATTTCCACTCCATTTATAAATGGATAAACATTAGATATTTTGTTAATAGCTATAGTTTTTCCTCCCGAAGCTCCTGTGAAAATTAACCTCTTATTTGTAAGATAAAGTTGGCCTTTGTCGACAACAGATAAATCATCTTCAGGTTTTATTGAAAAATTGTCCGCTCCGGAAGCCCTATAATCATATGCTTTTCGGTTTACCAGCGATTTGCCTTCTGCTTCAGCTTCTTCCATCCATTGACAGGTCGTCTTAAAATAACATATTTCTGCATTGAGCAGCGGTACATTTGCGTTGATCTCAGGTATTTTATTATTTTCAATCAACCAAAGCAATTTCATCTTATCAAAAGTTGATTTGGCTTGATCATCCATATTCACTTCTAATCCGAGGCTTTTAGCAATTTCCCGAAGTTCTTTTTCTTCTTCCAGTGATATCCTGTTGTCAGATACTATTTCACTGAAAAAATTCTTAAAATAATCCTGAGCCAATTCAGAGTAAATCTTTTGGGCAGTGTCCTCTGAAATGGAAAGATTTCCTTTTAAATCTTCCAGAAATCTCTTCTCTTCGTCTGTTAACCTGCCGTCTGTCAGGGCTTTTTTTGTTTCTTCTGCATATACACTTTCGCTTATCAATGAAGTTATCTCCGATGTTTCTTTATCTGACAAATGTAAAATTTTCTTCAAATGCTGAAGGTCCTCAAGCTCCACTTTAGTTAGTTTGCTGTCATCAAAACAATGCTGGAGGTATAATGTATAAAAATTTTGAAAGTGCTCTCTGTAGGTCTTTTTAATATTTACCTTATATTTCAAAGTGATTTCCTCGACCTCTTCTCCGGTGATACTTCTTAAATCCTTTGTGGCCAAAAGATTATTGATTTCTATAATGGCATTAAACTTAGGCTCAGATTTGAGGATAGTTTCGAAAAACGAAGGCGCTACTTTGTCTTTTAAGCTAAAAGGATTCATACTTTTCAATAATGCATTTATAACTATGAGTCTTACAAGAAATAAGATAGAAGGGAGCAATATAATTAATTTTTCCATTGAAAATATACTTTTTCTAAGAAAAAATTAAGTTATTTTAGCAGGTTTCGACTAAATAAACATTAACCGCAAGGGGATCTGAGGTTTTTACAAAGAATATGGAAGTGAAAAATGCACTAAGTTCATACAAAATCACCTTCTTTTCTGATTCAGTGCACGAAGACTTTACAATTGTAGCAATTAAGAAGCACATGAAAAGCTTATTATATTTCGAATTCCCCCTGGGATTGTCCAATTCCTCTATGTTCTCATGATTGCCTTTGTGTCGAATGGATATTTTATTCCTTTATACTATCTACACAGAATCCCATCCTTTCCAGAAGTTGATTCATTTTTTCGGAAGTCAAAGGTTTTTCAATAAAATCATTCACACCAAGGTTTTTTAGATCCTCATATTTTTTACCTGATAAATGGGCGGAATATATTACCGTTTTAATCTTATTTTTATTTGGAAAAGCAAGATCATTGAAGAGAAGCATGAACTCTTCGCCATCCATAGTAGGCATGTTAATGTCGACAATTAAAAGTTGAGCTGCTTGCAATTGTTCGGATTGAGATTTCAGGTACTCAAGTGCTTGTTCTCCTTCTGAAAACACTTTGATTTCCTCTGCAATTTCCAGTTCTTCTAATGTTAATTGATTAAGGGAATTACTTATTTCGTCATCGTCAATAAGTAAAACGGTGTGTAGTTTTTTCATTAAGTGAAGGTTGACACAAAGATATGGATTTTTATCGTGAGCAACTCCCCATAAGTACGATCAACAGATAGAGAGAGAAAATTTACTGATATTTTCCAACACAGGTATCTTGTCGGAAATAAAATTAACCTCAATATTGCTGCATGATAAAGTTATTTTGTAGGCACTGGCACACGCTTTTATTCACATTGTTATGTATTTCCCGATTACAGGCTCAAATCGATGTGCTGCACTACAAAGCGTTGATTGAACCTGATATACAAAACAAGTCTATTAAAGGAAAAGTGATCATTTCTTTTTCATTGGTTGACAATAAGATAGAGCAGGTTTCTTTTAGTTGCAGCAGCTTAGTTGTTGATTCTGTACTTGGAAACAAAGCAGTTCCTTTTTATCAGGAAAATAATATCATCTACATCAAGACCCCAGGATTGAAAAAAGTGAATACAAATTATGAAGTTGAAATAATTTATCACGGCAAACCGGCAAGAGGAGTTCAGTTCTTCCCCGACCTCTCACAGGTATACACGATATTTGGTTGGTTTGCAACAATGCCCCTGAGGATAAATCTACGCTTGATTTAAGTCTTATCGCTCAGGAAAACTTAACTGTAATAGCCAATGGAAAACTGTCAGGAAAATCAGCGTTAGGCAATCACAAAATTAGGTATGACTGGAAACAAAAACAGCCGGTTCCGGCTTACACCTTTGGTTTTGCTATAGGCCGCTATAATGAATTTACGGAACAAGCATCAGAAACCAGCCTAAAGTACTGTGCTGAAAACTACACTTCTGAAGAACTAGAGCAGATTTTTAAAGAAACCCCTAAAATGCTCCGTTATTTTGAAAAGCGGTCAGGTGTAGCTTATCCCGAAACCAGTTACACACAAATATTAGCAGAAGGCTCCAGTTCACAGGAAATGGCTGGATTGTCAATAATCAGAAACAACTATGGAAAACAAGTATTAAACAATCCTACGGAAATTAATTTATCTGCCCATGAAATGGCTCACCAATGGTGGGGAAATCGGGTGACTTGTAAAAACTGGAAACACTTCTGGCTTAATGAAGGCTTTGCAGTCTTTATGTCGTCCGCATACAAGGAACATAGGTTTGGAAAGGAAGCCTATCTCAAAGATATAGAAGTATACTACAATGCCTATCAGGAGGTAATGAAAAAGGGCCTGGATAAAGCTTTGGTCTTTGACGACTGGTCAAATCCATCACCCGAGGATAGAACATTGGTATATTATAAAGGCGCTTACGTCCTTCATTTATTGAGACAGGAGCTTGGAGAAGATGAATTTTGGGGCGGAATTAGACGTTATACCCAAACCAATTTTGGGAAATCAGTAAAAACCAGTGACCTTCAGAAGGCAATGGAAAAATCAACAGGAAGGAGCCTTGAACATTTTTTCTCTACCTGGATTTATAAATGACGTGATAGTGAGATGATTCACTGAAGTATAATTAAGTGATAAGTATTTGACCAAATTAAATTTCTTTACGCCCTTCTTTCCTTTGCTGATTATACATTCCTAAGTAATTTTGCCCCTTACTAATAATAAAATCATTTCAACATATATGGCATTCTTAAATCATCGTTTTTGAGTTAAACTTTGGCAATTATATTCCTGGCAACAGATCCATTTTTTTAAATAATGCTATAATTTTCTTTCTGGAATCGATTTATATTTGAAATACTTTTATACGCCTTTTTGCTGAGCATTTCACCTTTTGGCGAGGTTCGCGCCGGCATTCCTTATGCTATTCTGAATGATGTGCACATTATCTGGGCTTTTATAATTGGCCTCATTGCGAATCTATTGATCTTTCCTTTGCTTATGTGGCTTATAGATACTTTTAGCAGTAAATTATGGCATCACCGTAGTTACAGGAAAGGTGTCGTAAGTTTATTTAAAAGAGCCAAGAAAAGCGTTGGTTCCAATATTCAGAAATATGGTTTCTGGGGTTTAATGATTTTTGTAATGATTCCTCTTCCCGGTACGGGAGCTTATACCGGAACAATTGCAGCGTATGTATTAAAGATCGAAAGAAAAAGAGCCTTCGTAGCAATTAGTATCGGTGTATTTATCTCTTGTTTAATTATGGCTATTGGTTCGTATTTCGGCAATATCGGTCTTGAACTTTTATAGAAGTTTAATTAATTAACTTCTCAACGTTTGACTTTATCAAAAAATAAGTAGTTCCAAGAAACATAAAGAAACAAGCAATAATTACTGAAAAGATAAATTTAAAAAAGTTGGATAAAGTTTTCATGGCACTTGATTTTATAAACCATAAATTACTTATACTTAAGCCTTTTATACTTTATCATTTACTATCATTACTTTCTTATGTAATTTAAATCTTGAAAGTTTAACCGATTTTCTATACACTAATTACGTTATAGTCACAGCCTAAAACTTATATAAAATTCTAATTAAGTGTGTATCCGCTTAGTAAAAATGATTAAAAACATGATTTTACATTGATTTATTATGTAAACGTTTAAAATTGTTTAAACTATCTTTGATGTCTTTGAAATTAGTTTTTGAATAAAATATTAAAAAAAAGTAACACTTCGCTAATGAAAATAAGGAATCATAGAAACAAAGCAAGAAAGGCTTTTCACCTCCGGCTTCCCTCGTCTATTTGCTATCTCAAACATTATCAGGAATGAATACGCTTTATTGGGTATTGTTTAATTTGTTTGTGGTAGTTATGCTTCTGTTTGATTTATTGATATTCAACAGAAAAAACCATGTTATCAAAATAAAGGAAGCTTTAATGTGGAGCGCTTTTTGGATATTGCTTTCCCTTGTTTTTAACGTACTTATTTATTTTTGGAAAGGTCCCGAATCTGCTCTCGAATTTTTGACAGGTTATCTCATAGAAAAATCATTAAGCGTTGATAACCTATTTGTTTTCCTCATGGTATTTTCCTATTTCAAGGTGCCGGATGAATATCAACATAAGGTATTATTTTGGGGAATTTTTGGAGCGCTTTTTTTTCGGGCCATTTTCATTTTTGCCGGTATATCACTCATCGAAAACTTTCACTTTACGGTCTATATTCTGGGTGCATTTTTAATATTCGGTGGACTTAAGATGCTTTTTCAAAAGGAAATGGAAGGAAATATCAGCAATAACTATATGATTAAAATTGCCAAGAGATTCATTCCTATTTTGAAAGAGTATCACGGTGATCGTTTTTTTGTGATTAGAAATTCAACCATTTATGCCACACCATTGTTTGTGGTCCTACTGGTAATAGAAACCACCGATATTGTTTTTGCTGCAGACTCTATTCCTGCAATTTTGGCCATTTCAACAGACTCCTTTATTGTTTATACCTCTAATATTTTTGCACTTTTAGGTTTACGTGCCCTCTACTTTGCATTATCAGGCGTAATGCAGTTATTTCATTACCTGAAATACGGCTTATCTGTCATATTGATTTTTGTAGGTATTAAAATAATGATAGCAGATTTCTATAAAATGGACATCGTATTGGCTTTAGGTTTCGTGGGAGGAGTACTGCTGCTTTCCGTATTGATGTCTTTGATTTTTCCTCAAAAAAAAGAAGTAGAGGATAAAATAGAACAATGACTTTAAAAGATGTAATCCAGTATCGTTTACTTAATCAACACATTGTCGATACCCAATGTAAAAGTCCATACGATGTAGTTTCCACTTTAGGCGCCGTTCAGGCTCAGGATTACTTAAGTGCACTTTGGGCCGTTGGGTTAAGATTGCCAGAGGTTACTGAAGCTGAAATTGAACAGGAAATAGCCGACAAAAAAATTCTCCGTACGTGGCCCATGCGCGGGACATTACATTTTGTAGCAGCAGAAGATGCCCGTTGGATGTTGAAATTATTGACTCCGCGAATTATTGCTAAATCTGCTGGAACATACAGGCAGGGTGAGCTAAACGACCAAATATTCAACCGGTCGGCAGAACTGTTCATAAATGCTTTACAAGGAGGTAAAAGTCTGACCAGGGAAGGCATGTACAAGGTCCTTAATGATGCCGATATTTCCACAATTGGTCAACGAGGAATGCATATTTTGGGAAACCTGGCACAAAAAGGATTGATCTGTTTGGGTGCCCGTGAGGGGAAGCAACATACTTTTGTGTTGCTGGAAGAGTGGCTTCCAAAATTTAATGTATTGGAAGGGGAAGAAGCCCTGGCCGAACTGGCACAACGTTATTTTAAAAGTCATGGACCTGCAACTTTAAATGACTTTGTGTGGTGGACAGGCTTAAAAGTTGCTGATGCAAAAGTTGCCCTGGAAATGGCTAAACATAACCTCCGGCAGGAAGTGATTGAAGAAAAAACTTATTGGATGGATTGCAACCTAGTTGAAAATAAAGACCTGACGACACATACTTGCCTACTCCCTGCTTTTGATGAATTTTTTATTGCCTATCAGGATCGGAGCCCATCAATTGAACCACATTATTTTTCATCTGTCGCCACGAAGAATGGGATATTTAATCCAATAATCGTGAGAGGAGGAAAGGTCATAGGCACCTGGAAACGCAATTTCATTAAAGGAAAAGTAAATATTGAATTGTTTCCTTTTACCCCCCTAAGTCAATCCATTACCAAAAATTTGTCCACTAGAGCAAATAGATACAGTAGGTTTGTAGGTAAGTCTCTTTTGAATGAAAAAGGCTTTTAGCTTTCAAAGTCTACCCCTTGGAAAACTCAACGAAGCGTATCAGATGCAGGAAGGATTTGCCATATCCGATTTCTACTTTTGTATCTATGCTCAGGGTATTTTCAAAGTACCTTAAAGAGGAGGAGGAAAATATGGGCACATTATAATATTTTGCCGCTTCAAACAGCGCAATAGCGTCGGGTAAAGTAGCGGAAAGTGGTTTATCTATAAACATCCTTTTTCCGGCCTTCAAAACAGGTAAAGCTTGTTCCAAATGAAGGCGGCCGTCATTGGTTTCTAGCAGAACTACATCTACCAAATCCAATAATTCCGCTATAGAAGAAACTATTTTAACTCCAAGACCTTGGATTTCCTTGGTAAAACCAGGAATTCTGGAAACACTGACTTCGATGTCGTTGCTTCCTTTAGGATAGGCCGCCACTACCTTATATCCACCTAATTCCTGAGAAGCTGCCGGATCATTGAAGATTTTTGTAAACGCAATACAGTGAGAAGTATCCAAGCCGATGATTCCAATCCTATTTCCTTTTGCAGGTTTATCTTTCATCAAAAACATGCAACTTGCTTTACCGGTTGCCATTAGACTAAGTCCGAGAAGGCTTGAGGCTTTAATAAAGGTCCGGCGGTTAAAAGGTTTGTTCATAAATCGATGACTCCTTTTTTAATATATTAACAAGAAACAGCGGGAAGATTTGCGGTAAAAATCCTCTCGCATAATAGAAATTAGTTTTAAGAAAAAAGACTTAGTTCTTAAAAACCTTGTAAAACGCCGTTTCTCTGCTATTATAAACCTGAATGAAATATAAACCGGATGCCAATTGGGAAAGGTCAAGTACGTTTACCTGACCGTTTGCTTTTTGAGATATCAAGGCTTTTCCCGCAGCGTTAAGTAATTCTATCTGACCTGATCTTAAACCAAAGGACGGATTTTCTATTGTGACTTTATCCTTCACAGGATTTGGAAATACAGGCGTTTCCTTTTCGAGAAATCCCTTTTTTATACCTGTAGGGTTCTCGATTTTCAATATTTCATTAATGACAAGTAATAAAGACTTCGGGCCTTGTGCATCCTGGGCGATTTGCCAGATCATAATTCCACCATATTCTTCGTCCAATACCAATTGTGCTTTTGCTTTTATTGTAGGTATTCCGTTATAATAAATGGTGTCAGCCACCTGATCCTGATTTTCTGATCCCGGGTATTTCTTTATGATATCAGCATAAGACATTCCTTCGTGGAAAGAATTCCAAAACCCATATCCGTAAAACGGTACACCAAGTATTGCCTTCTCCTTTGGCAAACCTCTGCCCACCCAAAATTCAAGGCTGGATTTCCCAAATTCAAAGGAAGAGTGTTGGCCTCCTTGATTGGGGCGCCAGGGACCTGTTGCATCATAAGCCATAATATTGATAAAATCAAAATATTGGTAGGTTTCGGGATTAATTCTATCGCCTCCGTTTACGTGCGATAGAGCACTGGTCAAAAGTTTACCTTCAGGTTTAAGCGCTGCTGACAGGTCTTTTATAAAGTCATCATAATCTTCATTTATGGCTGAACCTTCCAGGTCAACGTCAAGACCATCAAAATTATGGTCTTTTAAATAGGTAAGGATTTTCTGAACAAATCCTGCCCTTTTTTCATCACTTATAAGATCAAAGTAAATGGCCGTTTTTACCGGATCAACAGAAGCACCTCCACCAGCAATCGACACGAGCACTTTTACACCTTTAGCCCTGGCAGCATTGATTACATCATTATTTGAAGTAGCGAAAGACAAGTTGCCATCAGTATCGGGATTTTCGAAAGCAATATTAAGGTGAGTTAATTTATCTATTGATCCCGCTATATAATTATAATCTACCCAAGAAGGAAGATATCCAACCACCTTCTTTTGAGAAAAGGACTGAAAGGAGAGGAGTGTTATGATAATGAAAAATAAAGATAAGGCCGTTGGTTTCCTAAAAAAAGAAGTGATCATATGCTTCATATATATGGTATTTTTTATTTATAACCAATTTAGGAAGCCTGATGTTAAGTTTGATAAATATAAGTTGGGACAAATTTGGGACATTACCGAAGCTAATCGGTCCCATTGGGCTTGAATCAAGAGATTTGACAACTTTGGGAAGTGTCAAATCTCTGTATTTATTTTTCTGAGAACTTTGTTATCGATAGGTTATCGAATCCGCCGGCTAATGCAACAGACCATAATCCAATGAGTCCATTTTTTCTGGAATTAAGCTTTTCCACTACCAATGAAGGAGTTTCAGAATCGTTGACAAATACTGAAATTTTGGAATCCTCGACTACTATCCTTGCATGAAACCAATCGTTTGGATTAGGCACAGGTAGTACAGCGCTTTCATATCTCCCGGGAAAAGCTTCCCGCAAATTGTCCCAGCCATATTCAGGGTGACTTATGTACTGGACTGCATGAGTCCTTCTTATCGAGTCTGACGATTGAAAGTTAAAAGGGCGGAAATAAATGGCGTCATACGTTATTGAATCCACTCCGTGAAATGCAATTCCTAAGAAGCTTTGTTGCATGAGGTCCTTTCCTCTCAAGTCCACCTCAATGATTCCCTCTGAAAAATCCACATCTTTTAGCCAGGCAACGCCCTCACAATTAATACCTTTTGCGTCACTGCTAATTCTCTCCAACTTCGTGTTGGAGTATTTTTGCAGTTTATTATCTTTGTTAAGTTCTGCTAAATCAAACCTGCTTTTTTCCTGAGCACGAGTAGCATATGATAAACTACTTAATAGAAAAACCAGGAGAAAGTAGTTTTTAGTAAGTGGTACTTTTGGTATTTTTTTCATTATTTAATGTTTTCGGTGAGTTGTAAAAGTCAAAATAGGATTAAACATTCCCTATTAAACTTCATTTCAACTTTGTTCAAGTTCATTCAAGTTCTGTTAATCCTGATTTTTAACATCTTATATTTTAATCTATGTCATCCGAAGAGAAACTCCTTCTTAAAAATTGCCGGGAAAAAATAGAGCAATCACTCAATTGGGGCAATAGCGCCAATTGGAGTAATCAGGATTTTGAAGATCTAAGCGATAAAATCTTTGATGAAACGCAGGTTAGGTTAAGTATTACTACCCTTAAAAGAATTTGGGAAAAGGTTAGGTATGATAATTCATTTAATACCGCAACGCTTAATGCTTTAGCCCGATTTGCCGGGTTTGAAAGCTGGAGGACTTTCAGGCAGGAGAAATCTGTCCGGGAAAAACCAGTGGTTAATGAAATGACAGCGTTAAATTCTCCATTCTATTTAAAGCGATCCCTCGTTAAAAAGATTGCTTTTGCTGGAATTGCCTTTCTTCTGATTGCAATATTCTTTTTCACTCCAAAAGAAAAAGTTCAGGTAAAAAAGAAAACATTGAATGCCAAGGCAACTTTTCAATCTGAAAAAACATCGGACGATTTACCTAATTCAGTGATCTTTAAGTATGATGTTTCAGATTTCAATATAGACAGTGTTGTCATTCAACAGAATTGGGATCCGAAAAGACGGGAAAAGGTATCTTCCAAAAATAAAGAACATACTTCCATCTATTATTATCCTGGCAACTTCAATGCACGGTTAATTATCAATAATGAAGTTGTAAAAACACACCGGATATTCATTAAAACAAAAGGATGGAAAGGAATAATTGAAAATGAACCTATTCCGATTTATCTACACCCTAAAGAGATCAAAAGGGGAGGAGCGATGGGATTGAGCACGGAAACATTGAAAGACAAAATCAATACCTCTGTTTTTAGTAACCGCTGGGTTAATTTCTACAACATAAGGGAATTTGAAGGGTTGAAAAGCAACAATTTTGTTTTTGAAGCAGAAGTCCGGAATACATCTATGGTAGAAGAAGCTTTGTGCAGAAAGGTGAAGATCTCCCTTTTGTTCGATGGCGGCGCGATAATTATTCCTTTATCAGACAGAGGCTGTGTGTCAGATCTTGAGTTATTGACAGGTTCCGAATATCTTAGTGGCAAAACCCATGATTTGTCTAACTTCGGTTGCGATTTTAATAAATTCCAAAACCTGAGATGCGAAGTTGGGAAGAATAAATTAAGTATTTTCTTAAATGAAGAGTTAATATTTTTCTCCCGCGTTAATCATGCCTCTGAAATGGTAGGCGTCTTTTTCTCTTTTGAAGGTACAGGAGAAGTAAGACGTGTAAAATTAGGAGAACCAGCCAAATTTCCGATATACGCTGAGCAGTTTTAGATTACTATAGATTAGAATTGACAACTTTAAAAAAGTTGTCGGTTCTAGCTTAATGTGCATATCAGTGAAAAAAAATCCCTATAAGAACCTAAATATCTAATTTTCAGGCTTTCTTTAATGTTTCTATTGTGCCCTCTATTGGAATTTTTTGTCTAAATAATCTTATCAATTCCCGAATAAAACTTTCGATTTTTTTGTGGTATACTGATTCACCGCTAAGTTGAAAGAAATCAGTAATTAAAATAAATTAAATTAACCCTATTATGAATAAACCTATTTTTCTGACAATGCAGACGCTTGCATTTTGTTTATTATTTGCATTTACTTTAAATGCTCAAACAACTCCTAAGTTTAAAGTGATTGCCTTTTATAATGGCACCTGGGATGCCGCTCACATTAATTTTGTGCAAGAAGCCAACCAATGGTTTCCGCAACTCGCTGCTCAGTATAATTTTTCTTACGAAGCTACCAACAATTGGAGCCTTTTAAACACAACCAATCTTGCCCAATATCAGGTAGTAATATTCTTAGATGATCAGCCTCCTCAGGCTCAAAGGGCTGCCTTTCAGCAATACATGCAAAATGGAGGCGCCTGGATGGGATTTCATGTTTGTGCATTTACTGAAAATGCCGGCAATTGGGATTGGTATCATAATCAGTTTCTGGGTTCTGGTTCATTCCGAACAAACACCTGGGGACCTACCACTGCTGTCTTACGATGTGAAGATCATTCACATCCCTCTACAACCCGTTTGCCAACGACATTTACCTCAGCCGTTAGCGAGTGGTATGGCTGGACTAATGATTTGAGAAACAATCCTGATATAAACATCCTTTGCTCTATTGACCCGTCAAGTTTTCCCCTTGGAACGGATCCAAATCAATCGTGGTACAGCGGCTATTACCCGGTAATCTGGACAAACAATAATTATAAAATGCTCTATGCCAACTTTGGGCACAATGATATGGATTATGCTAATAACACGGGTAAATCATCCACATTTGCCAGTGAAATTCAAAATAGATTTATAATCGATGGATTATTATGGCTGGGAGGCGCTAATGAAAATGCAGCTCCCATTCCAGGCACAATTCAAGCCGAAAGCTATAGTACAATGAACGGTATTGAAACCGAAGCTACAACTGATACAGGTGGAGGGCAAAACGTAGGTTGGATTGATGCAGGAGACTGGATGGACTATACTGTTGACGTTCAAAATCCGGGATCCTATACTGTTCAATACAGAGTTACCAGCGAAAGTGGCGGTGGAAGCTTACAAATAAAATCCGGCGCTACAACTTTGGCAAACACATCCATTCCAAATACAGGAGGATGGCAAAACTGGACAACCGTAAGCGCATCTATAAATTTAAGTGCCGGAACACAAACCCTGAGACTACAGGCAGGAGCAGGCGGATTTAATATTAACTGGATAAATTTTGACACCTCAAACAATACGCCACCAACGGTAAATATATCTTCTCCCGCAAATAATGCTAATTTTTCATCTCCTGCAAACGTCACTATTCAGGCAAATGCTTCAGATGTTGACGGTACCGTAAGTCAGGTGGCATTCTATAATGGCAGTACTTTACTAAGCACAGATGCTACAAGCCCTTATGGGTTTACCTGGAATGGGGTAACAACAGGAACTTACACACTTACCGCCCGCGCCACAGATAATTCAGGAACAACGACCATTTCGTCAGCAGTTAATGTTTCTGTAAGCAATTCTTCCTCTGCGCCTGTTGGTCAGACGATCACATTAAAAGGAAATAACAACCGATTCGTAAATGGTATGAATGGCACCGCGTCAATGCAATGTAACAGTTTGGCAGCAGATACCTGGGAAAAGTTTTTAGTAGTTGATGCGGGAAATGGAAAAATCGCCTTGAGAAGTATGAATAAATATGTTTCCTCCGAGAATGGCGCTGCTTCCGGAATTACCTGTAACAGAACAGCCATAGGAGGTTGGGAAGCTTTTGACTGGATCGTTAATGCAGATGGGAAAATATCTTTACGGGGAAATAATGGCTTGTATGTCTCTTCAGAAAACGGGACAAAAGCAATGACTTGCACCCGGGCTGCGATAGGAGGATGGGAAACATTTACCTATGCGATTACGTCAGCCGCCCGTTTTGCTCCTGAAGAAGCGGCGGAAATCGAAACAATAGTATATCCAAATCCATTTAATAATCAATTAAATTATACCGTTCCAAAAGCTTATACCAACCATACTGTTGTGATTTATGATTTGGACGGCAAAAGGCATAAAAAACTATCCGTCAAAAGCCAAAGTACCAAACAATCTATAGATGTAAGTAAACTTCCAGAGGGCATATATATTTTGGACATCTCAAGCGGAGACTTTCACAATAAGATCAAAGTAGAGAAGAAATGAGAACTTTTCATTTGATTTAGCTTTATAAAAACCGGGAAATCTCCTCAAATAGTAAAGCTACTCTTATTAAATTCTCATTTATTTCCCAATAAAAAAAGCCCTGAAAACCAGGGCTTTTTTATAGAGCAAGCTTCCAATTTATATTAATTAACTAACTAATCTTCGCTGCTACTTCTCTTTATCAATGTCATCATACATACTGGACATGATCCAGGTTTATCAAAGGTTTTATTATGGCAATCGCTTTCACAGGGAGGACAAACGTATTCGCCCGTTCCCTCAAAGTCCTCGTCATCGAGATTAGAAAAATCTATGTCTTCCAGTACAGAGTTGGCTATATCTAAACTCATTTCTCCCACTTGTTCACCAAATTCTTCTCCCAATACTTCTATTTCTTTGCCTAACTTTTCGATCTCTGTTTCATGCGCTTTGATCTCCTTTTCGAGCTTTTTCAGCTCGGCTCTATTCTTAGCATTGTCCTCATGTGGCTTTAACATTTTTTGATTCAGGCTTTCCAATTTCATACTTAGCTGACCAATTTTCATTCCCATCTGAGCAATTTCCAGCGTCTTTTGGGTGAAGCTACGGAACACCTCCGACGAATCTTTGTAAGACTCAAATCTTTCAATTTTTTCACGTCTTTCGGGTCTTTCCCGTTTCTCTATTCGTTCAACTTTTTCAACCCTCTCCATTCTTTCCGGCCTTTCTGGTCTCTCCGGTCTTTCCGGCCTTTCCGGTTTTTCATAGCCATATTCATCCAATTCTTTTGTCATTTCTTTTAAAGTAGCCTTCTGATCTTCGTCACTCAAATTGCCTTTGTTTTGAGCAAGACTTTCCTCAATCATCGACTCAAAGTTTTTGATTTCGCTTTTAGGAATTTTTTTACCATTTACATACAATTCAACAATCTTCCCTTTTTTATTTTTAATAATAACTAGGTTATTGTCTTTTCCTGTAGAATCCTGCATGTTGAGTACCATGGCGCTAAAATCCCCATCACTTAGAGCGTTAACCACTGAAAAATTTGATGCGCTATATCGATCTTCAGTCTCATTGAAATTCGCCCTTGCAACCAGTGAAAGTGAAAAAACGAAAACTAATAAAATACATGCTGTTATAAATCCCTCTGAAAATGTAGGGTTTTGCTTCGATTGCGTAAGGATACGTTTAATTCGTTTAAGCAGGATTCCGCTTCTTCCCGTAGCTGCCAATGCCAGTTCCGGCATTTTTACGTGCATTTCTCCAAGGGTTGTCAACGCTTTTGCATAAATGATGGAGTTTTCATTTACCTGGATGGCAATATCATCACAGCAATTTTCTCTTTCTTCCCGCACTCTTGCGGAGATCCACCATATCGCAGGATGATAAAAGAATAGTATTTCGATAATGGTTTGAAAAATATTAACAAGATAATCTTTTCTGTAAACGTGGGCCAGTTCATGTGCCAAAACAGATTCCAATTGACTTGTTGAAAGCCCCGTAACCGCGCCTAAAGGCAATAGTATTACAGGTTTAATATATCCAACAACCATGGGTACGGTTATTAATGACGATTCTAATAATCTTACGGATTTTTGAAGACCGATTTTATCACTTAAGCTTTTTAACTTTTCCTGCCATTGAGGGGTAATATCAACCGTTTTGTATCTTTTTAGGCGCTGAACATAAGCCAATCCACCCAAAAATTTTAACGTCAGTAGCATCATCCCTAAAAACCAAAGCGTGATGATCAGTGGAAAATGCGAGGTGAAATATGTTTTGAACTGTACAAATAAACTTTTATCCTCAGTTACATTATCTTCGGCTATCACAGGCTGAAATCCATCGGACAGAGAACGGTGAACCAGAGTTTCTTTTACCTCAATATTATTGCCCGAAACAATTTTTGAGGTTTGATAAGTAAGTAGAAAAGTGACCAGGGCTGAAAATAAAACCATGGGTAGAGCGCTGGCAGCTACCAAATACCTGATTTTGGAAGAGCGTTGCAAAACTACCATTAATACCCCTAAAAGCAAGGCTATAACAGCAGTTTGCCAGATTGAGTGCAGCAACATCCAACCGAGGGCCTGGATGCATTCTTGCGAGATTAAATTATCTAAAAAGTTCATTGTTTACCTCCTTCGATTTGATCAATTAATTTTTTTATCTGGTTAAGTTCTTCAGCAGAAGTTTTATGACTTCCAAGCGCCTGCATTACAAGCTTCATAGCTGACCCGCGAAATGTGGCATCTAAAAATTTATTCAAGAGTTTCTTCTGTGCATAATCTTCACTGATGTTGGAGGAATATATATGCGTCCTGGCCTCATCATTACGGGTTACGATATTTTTTTCCATCATGATTTGCATAAATTTCAAAGTAGTCGTGTACCCTACTTCCTTCTTTTTATTTAGTTCTTCATTTACAAATCTTACAGTGGACGGACCATTTTGCCAAAGCACCTGCAGAATTTCCAATTCTGCATCAGTAGGGATAGGTATCTGTTCTTTTTGCATGTTTTATAAATTTGTTCTTTAACAGTCACATGGAATTCGCATGACATTCATCCTCGCTTGGTGAGTTTTTTGCTCATGCTCATTTTATAATACGAATTGTTTCGTAATGCAATTATATACGAACACTTTCGTATATCAAAATTTATTTACGAATATTTTCGTAGATGAATCAAAAAAAATTAATTAAGTGGAAGAGGAGGCATGTTGTGGGATAAATATGATCATAGTTAGGGAGAGTTTTTATAAAATAATTAAGGAGGAAATTTCAGGATCCATCGATGGATTATTAAATCTTCGATAGTCACCCGCATCATGTCCTGCAGTTTCCTGAAAGAATAACTCTTTTTCTATAATTTACCTATAACTAATATCTGAATATTCTACTTTGCATTCTGAACCGACGGGCGACTGAGAGTAAAAACCTATTTTTATTTGTGCGGGTTTATGGTAAACAAACTCTCTTATTAATGTCCATACCTTACCGTCCGGGGAAGAGTAAAAGTTAAAAACCTTTTCTTTCCTGGTAATCCTTAGATAAATTTCCCTTGCTTCGTCGATATTGAAATAACTGTCGTCTGTTATTTTATTTTCTACTACGGAGATTCCTAAAATTGATTTTTTACCTGTATTTTGAATCAATACTTTTGCCCAGTTCTCTTCATTACTCCAGACCAGTATTGCTCCTCCATCATATAAGTTGTCAAAGCCGGGCTTCACTTTAGCAGAAAAGTCAAAATTAGTAGCATCAGGGGTGAATAAAAACTTGGGAGCATTGTGTTTGTAAAAGCTTCCATCAGCAGGGTTATGAAGATCTGATGCGGGCCCTGCTGTCATTAAAATAGAATTGTTTGATAATACTTTGAATTCTTTTGGCTCATCCAGCAATTCACACGGATAAGGAATGGATTTCACAATAATAGAATCATTTTCCAAACCAGTGTTATCAGAAGTTTGACCAAAAGTGTTAAAAAATAGCAAGGACAACAGACATGGTATTGTACAAAATTTCATGATGTGATTGTGATTGGAATTTAGATGTTAAATTTTTAAATAATTACAGAAATACTGCTTTAAACTATACAACATTATAAAGTCCTGATGATTATAAATAAGTTTTCCCCATTTTATTTTGGCTTTTTTGGCTAAACGGGCCTAAGGTATTAACTTTGGAGTTAAAACCTATTATAAAATTTTTATGGCAACCACATCAGATATTTCAAGAGGTATTTTTTTAAGGTATAATGGAGAAATGGTAATGGTGGTTGATTATACGCATATTACCCCGGGAAAAGGAAACGCTATTTACAGTGTAAAAAGCCGGAACGTGAAGACCGGAAAACAAAGTGAAATCCGTTTTCGTTCTGGAGAAAAAATTGATATTGTGAGGGTGGAAACCCGCGAATTGCAATATTTATATGAAGAGGCGGACTCATTGATTTGCATGAATCAGGAAACTTACGAGCAGATGCCCGTAGCAAAAACACTGTTTGGTGACAGCATTAAATTTCTTCAGGAAAGCATGATCGTGAATGTAAAGTTTGACGACAATGAAGAAGCTGTAGCGGCTGAAATTCCAAAACATGTGGAACTTGTGGTGACGTATACAGAGCCCGGAATAAAAGGCGATACGGCTTCAAAGACCTTAAAACCTGCCGAAGTAGAAGGAGGGACGACAATTCAGGTTCCGTTGTTTGTTGAAAACGGCGATAAAATAAGGATCAATACAGAGACGAGTGAATATGTTGAAAGAGTAAAGTAGGTGGAAAGATGGAAGTTAGAAGTTGGAAGGTGATTTACCAATTTGTTTGTTGGGGTAAAAGTTTGAGGTCGTAGCGGCAGGGATAGTAGTGGAAAGCCCACAGCAGGGTAGATTTTGTGTGTAGGCGCGAGGACTTGTAACGGATAGCCCGTCCGCCGCCCTAATTTATTTTGAAGATTTTGATGGTTGGATCAATATTTTTTTTGCTTTAAATTTTAAGAAGTAAGTAATTTGGATATATTGAAGAGCCAGGCCAGGGTAAAATTGAATATTAGTTTTATCCCAAATGGAAACTTCATTACCTTTGTTGCTGTTATTTACTGCGAAGGAAATAAAACAACTATTAATCTGATAAAACAATATAAACGGTTAGCCCCGGTAGAGCAAAAATAAATTTATGGGTAGATCACAAGAAACATTTAGTAAAAAGGAAAACGAGAAGAAAAAAATTAAGAAGAAGAAGGAGAAGGAAGAAAGAAAGGAAGAGCGAAAAGCCAATAATAAAGGACAAAGCTTTGAGGATATGATCATGTATGTGGATGAAAATGGTAATTTCACGTCTACGCCTCCGGACCCAAAGAAGAAGAAAGTAATAAGCCAGGAATCCATACAGATAGGTGTCTCAAAACAAGAAGACATGGCTCCTGTTGACCCGATCAGAAAAGGGAAAGTAACCTTTTTCAATGAATCGAAGGGATATGGATTTATCAAAGATCAGGAGTCGCAAGACAGCATTTTTGTCCATATAAATGGATTGATTGACAGGATTAAGGAAAACGACAAGGTGTCTTTCGAAATAGAAATGACACAAAAAGGTCCGAATGCTGTTCGCGTAAAATTAGCAGGTTAATAGCCTCCACAATCTATATTAAATAAACACAGCCATGATCCATGGCTATGTTTATTCATTTTTTTAACTGTAGCTTATTAAAATTTTAGTTTCGGTATTGGCTGAGTTCAATGCGTTTTGCTGGGGCTTAAATCAGTTCAAGTATTCTATCATTAATAGCTGCCTATTTAATTTTTTTGTTTAACTTTTTTAACATGTGGGGAACTGATATAGTTAAGCGTAACCCACTTTTAGAAAGTTTAGCCAAACTTATGCAAACGCCGCTTGCTTATTGTACTTGTTCCTGTATTCGATAGGAGGTAAACCTGTGATTTTCTTAAAAATAGTTCTGAAAGCTTTGGTGTCGGAGTAGCCTACATCGTACATCACTTCATTGATGTTTTTACTGCTTGTCTCCAGGTTCTTTTTAGCGGCTTCCATTTTTACCCGCTGAATATATTCTACGACTGTATTGGATGTGGCTTTTTTAAACCGGCGCTCAAAATTTCTCCTGCTCAGGGCAATCATGGAAGTCAACTGATCAACAGATATCTTCTCCTGGTAATTTTTTTCAATAAACTCCTGTGCTTTCTTTATCGGTTCATCCTCATGTTCCTTTTGTCCCTGGAATATAGAAAATGACAATTGATTTTCACGTTCTATTTCTATCGCAAACACTTTGGCGGAAAGAATAGCGATGTCACGGCCTGCATACTTATCAATAAGGTGTAAAATAAGATTAAGGTAAGAAAAAGCCCCGCCACTGGAATATAATCCATGTTCGTCCGTAATTACTTTCTCCGTAACTAAAGTAACTTCCGGAAACATGGCTCTGAAAGCATTCTCGGCAAGCCAGTGTGTAGCACATTTCCTTCCATTTAAAAGACCTGTCGAAGCCAATAAGAAAGCTCCCAGGCAAAGACTGGCAACTTCTGCTCCGTTGTTGTACTGATGGATAATCCATGGAATAAAATCCTGGTTTTTTTCCAATGCCTGTTTCATCTCACCGTCAATGGCTGGTATAATGATCAGGTTTGTCTTTTTTATATCTCCGATAACCGCATCCGTATGCACAGTAAATAAACCTCCGCTTACCGGTGTTTCCTTCGACAACCCCACCAACTGAACTTCAAAAAGGGGTGAGCCGCCCTTAGTTTTAATAAACTCATTCACCTGAGTTAACAATTGACGGGAACCTTCAAGGCTTCCAAGAATAGCTCCTCTTGGAACCAATATTGAGATATGCTTCATAAATTAAAGGTTAAAAAAGTAAAGGTTCTATCAAAGTATGCTTTGTAACTGAAATCTAATTTCAAAATTCCTAAATCGCTAATCTTAAACTCTGTGTCCAATCGCTAATATCAGAAGCTTCTTTTCCTCACAATCCCTGTCGTAACTAACCCCTTAGATTGACGTATTTGCACCCTTTCAAATTTAATTAATGCCAATACATTTGTAAAAACAAAAACAGTGAAATTTTTCAAACAAAAAAAATAAAAATGATAGATTTTAACCAACCCTTGTATATAATTTTTTTGAATTATTTAGCGCTATTTTGTGATGCTATTTTACTCAAAATGCTGCCTTTTCCTACTTTTAGGAGGGATGGCGGTACGACCGGGTGGTTTAAATAAAGTCCTGATTAGTAATAAACAAGAAATAAAAAAAAACTTAAACATTATAAATTTTAAACAATATGAAAATACTAGCAAGAATCCTGATCGTAGTCGTAGTTATTATTGCCATCCCATTAATCATGGCGCTTTTCATTAAAAATGAATATACCGTTGAACGTGAAGCAACCATTAACAAACCCAAGCAAGAAGTCTTTAATTATGTAAAACACCTAAAAAACCAGGACAATTATAACTATTGGACAATGATGGATCCAAATTTGAAAAAAGATTTTAGGGGAACGGACGGGACTACGGGCTTTGTATATGCCTGGGAAGGTGAAAAAGCCGGAAAAGGAGAACAAGAGATAAAAACGATTGAAGAAGGGGAGAGGCTTGAGTTGGAACTTCGTTTTATCAAACCTTTTGAAAGTATCGCCAATACTGAATTTACTACAGAATCTGTGGCTGAAAATCAAACAAAAGTGAGTTGGAAAATGGAAGGACAAAATCCTTATCCGTTTAATTTTATGAATTTATTCATGGATAATATGCTAGGCAAAGACCTGGAAACAAGTCTGGCCAGTTTAAAAGGTAATCTTGAAAAATAGTTCTTTTGCAATCACTGAATTAATGATATCAATAGAAGAGTATAATTAACATCTCTTGTTAAAATATTTTAACAATTAAACAAGCAAAACTATGTCAGCTCAAATTTTTGTCAACTTACCGGTTAAGGATTTGAATAAATCCGTCGCATTTTTCACTAAACTTGGTTTTACGTTTAATCCTCAGTTTACTGATGAGAATGCCACTTGTATGATAGTGAGCGAGAATATTTTTATTATGCTCCTGGTAGAAAAGTTTTTCAAAACTTTTACTAAAAAAGAACTCTGTGATACAACAAGAAACACTGAGGCAATTATAGCATTGTCCGCCGAAAGTAAAGAAAAAGTGGATGAGATGGTAAACAAAGCCATGGCTGCCGGTGGAACAAAACATAACGAAAAACAAGATCAGGGATTTATGTACGGATGGGGATTTCAGGACCTGGACGGACATCTTTGGGAAGTATTCTATATGCCGAGCGCTATAAATCAAAGCTAGAAAATTAGTTTTTCCTATTCTCTTTTATGATCGAAATAAATGATTCTACTATCAATCAAAGAATTTTAACTTAAACGAATAAAAAAATGGCAGCAATTAATCCTTACCTGTACTTTAATGGTAATGCCGAAGAAGCATTCAATTTCTACAAATCAGTATTTGGCGGAGAATTTATTACCATACAACGCTTTAAAGATACACCTGAAGCAGACAAAGCGCCTTCAGATGATCAGAATAAAATCATGCACATCGCATTGCCTGTGGGCAATGGAAATATTCTTATGGGTAATGATGTATTGGAGTCAATGGGATACAAATTGACTTTTGGAAATAATTTTTACATATCCCTCAGTGCCGAAAGTGAAGGAGAAACAGAAAAGCTCTTTAAAGGACTTTCAGCAGGAGGGAAGGTAACAATGCCACTTGAAAAAACTTTCTGGGGCGCTTACTTTGGAATACTGACAGATAAATTTGGCATTCAATGGATGATCAACTACGATTATAACCAAAAAAAATAGATCAGGAACATGAGCCTAAGCTTACATCATTAAAAGAATAAAGTCCGATCACTCTCATGTTTTTGGACTTTATTCAATAATTCTGGTATGGCCAGTAATGTCGTCAAATGAATACCGTCTTTAAAAAGAACAAGGATGCTGGTTCACAAAAAACTATTTCTTTATTCCCTCTCTATTTCTGCCGGACAAGCAGCAGAGTTGACTGATTTGGTTGGAAAAGATCCAAAAGACATCACCTTTGCTCTTATTGAAAATGCTGCTGATGTTGAAGAAGGTTCGGAAAATTGGCTTGGAGGATTTCGAAACATGCTACAAAGTAACGGTTATCAACTGGAACAACTCGACTTAAGGAACTGGCTAAATAGACAAAAGGCTCTGAGAGAGAAGTTGTCTGATAAAGATGTAATCTGGATTGGCGGAGGTAATACATTTTATTTGCGTTGGATATTAAGGGAAACCGGTGCAGATAAAATTATTGCAGAGCTTATCAGTCAGGGAAAAGTATATGCAGGCTGGAGTGCCGGAGCAATAGTGGCAGGCCCGACATTACAATATATCGATGCTATGGAAAATTTAACTGACGTTCCAGAAATTATTTGGGAAGGACTTAACCTGACAAACATCGTTGTAGTGCCTCATCTTGATAGTAGTGACTTTTCTGAAGTTGCAAAAAAAGTAAACCTACGCCTCGAAAATACAGGCTATGACGTTGTACCGCTTGATGACAACCAAGTACTCATCATTAATGGAAATGAGCAAAAGATTATTTAGAAGTCAATAAAAAAAAGAACCTACATTTTAACTTAACAATAAAAATAAATCTAAAAGATGACAGTGGTTGATATTCATCAAAAGCACAATAATAAAAATGGGTATAAGCTTTTAGATGCCTTTGTTGGAAAATGGAATACGATCGGACATTTTCAGACAGATGCTTCCGAACCTCTGGTTACAATAACTGGAACAGATACTTATGAGTGGCTTCCTGGTGGTTTTTTTCTTCTGCATCGTGTAGATGTTCAAATGGGAAATGAAAAGAATGAAACCCTTGAAATTATTGGTTACGACGAAAAAAGTAACACCTATCCTATGCATTATTTCGATAATAAAGGCAATACAGGAAGTATGCAGGCAAATTTTGATAATGGCACCTGGACTTTTCTAGGAGAATCCATGCGATTTACTGGTGGTTTTCGTGAAGAAGGCAAGATCTTGTCAGGGATCTGGGAACAATCATTTAATGGAACCGAGTGGGTTCCTTTAATGGATATAAAATTAACAAAGGCAAATTAGAGATGCCTTTGTTATTAAACCGAAAAAACTATTTAAAGAAATGACTTACCCTATACCATTACCGCTTCTTTATTGTATTTATTTTTATACTCCAGGGGAGATAGGTTGGTAATCTTTTTAAAGACCATTCTAAAAGCTTTGGTATCCATATAACCAACATCAAACATCACCTCGTTTATATTTTTCCTGCTGCTTTCAAAGCTTTTTTTAGCCGCTTCGATTTTCACCCTTTGAATATATTCTACTACTGTATTGCCGGTGGCTTTTTTAAACCTGCGTTCAAAATTCCTTCTTCCTACACAGAACATTTCCGCCAGTTGATCCACCGTTATTTTATTCTGAAAATTATTTTCTATAAATTCCTGGGATTTTCGTATAGGGTCATCGTTATGGTCTTTTTGCCCCTTAAAAATGATAAATGGAGACTGGCTGCTTCGCTCTATATCTATTTCAAATATTTTGGAAGAAAGAATGGCCATTTCCCTTCCGGCATACTTTTCTACCAGATATAAAATGAGGTTGAGGGAAGAATAAGCGCCTCCGCTTGTATAGATGCCATGTTCCTCTGTGATTATTTTATCATCCACCAGTTTAACATCCGGGAACATTATCCGAAATTCTTCACTGGCCAGCCAATGCGTGGCGCAATGCTTTCCTTTTAACAAACCTGTAGTAGCGAGGATAAAAGCGCCTATGCAAAGGCTGGCAACTTCCGCTCCGCTTTTGTATTGTTTAATGATCCAGGGAATAAAGCTTTGATTAGCCTTGATAACATTTTTCATATCACCATGAACTGCCGGAATTATAACAAGATCCGTTTTATCCACATCCTTGATAGTGAGTTCAGGCTTTATAAAAAATAAATGATTGCTTGCCTAGCTGGTTTCAGTAATACCAATCAACTGAATTTTAAACAAAGGTTGTTGTCCTTTCCTTGCCATGGCATCATTCACCTTTGAAAACATTTTATATGTAGCTTCAATGTTGCTCAGACTGGAATCTCCTTCGGGAACGAGTATAGATATATGTTTCATTCGTAAATAGGTTTGAGGTAAGAGGGCTGGGGTAAGAGGAAATTCACTTGGAACTTCTTGCTTAATTCCTTTAAATCGTTCATTTTCATGATGGTTTCATTTGCTTTTTTATACTGAATACTGTTTCAAAATTAACCGTATACTTTGTCGCAATCAACCCCTTTATTTGGCGTTTTTGCACCCTGTAAAACTTGGTTATAGTCAATAAATTTGTTTTGAATAGATGTAAAAAAAAGAGATACCATACAATCACCAAAAAAGAAAATCATGAACAATCAAAAAAAAGTAGATGACTTTTTGAACAAACTTGATCATCCCCTAAAAAGGGAAATGGAAGCTGTCAGGGAAATCATTGCAAAAGCTAATTCCAAAATTGAGGAAGATGTAAAATGGGGCGGTCCAAGTTTTTTCTACAAAGAAGACATGGCTACTTTCAGTCCGAGGGTCAAGGATTCGGTAGCGCTTGTGTTTCACAAAGGGGATTTATTAAATGGAATCTCAGATTTATTGGAAGAAGCTTCCAAAGGAAAGGCGTATGTAAAACTTTCTAACATGGAAGCGGTAAAAGCTAATAAGACCGAGCTGGAAAAAATAGTAAATGCCTGGGTAAAATTAATGGATGAAAAATAGGGTAAAAAACTAAATGGAAAGCCAAGCCTGTAAAGACAAATCATAATCACAAAATAATTAAAGCTATGAAAAATCAAAATATGTCCATGCAAAAACTTCATTTTTCCACACGCATTAATGCGCCCAAAGAAAAAGTATGGGACACAATGCTCAATGATGACACCTATAGGAAATGGACCAGCCCCTTTACTGAAGGTTCATACTATCAAGGAAGCTGGGAAAAAGGTAGTAAAATATTGTTTTTGGATCCTGCCGGGCAAGGTATGGTTTCTAAAATTGTGGAAAATAAGCCGTACGAATTCATTTCCATAGAGCATCAAGGCTTTGTGAGAGATGGTAAAGAAGATGTGGAAAGTGAAGAAGCAAGATCCCTGGCGGGGGCACATGAAGACTATACATTCAAGGAAACAGGCTCTGTGACCGAAGTTTTGGTAGACTTAGATACCAATGATGAATATAGCGGAATGTTTGAGGACATGTGGCCAAAGGCATTGTTAAAGCTGAAACAACTCTCTGAAAGTTATAAAAGAAACATGGGAAAAATATCATTGAATGCCTATTTATTATTCGACGGAAACTGTCGGGAAGCTATGAAATTTTATCAAAATATATTTGGTGGAAAGTTTGAAGCACAGACTTATGGGGAAGTTGACAACAGTTGTCCTGCAGCTATGAAGGATAATATCATGCATTCTAGCCTTATGGGTGGAGAAGCGGATTTGATGGCAAGTGATAATCCGAATCATGAATCTCTGGGTACAGGAAAAATAAGTCTTGCGCTCAGCGGCAATGACGAAGAAAAGCTTAGCAAGATGTTTAACGATTTGAGTGCGGGTGGACAAGTAGTCATCCCTCTCGAAAAGCAAATTTGGGGCGATATTTTTGGAGTCGTAAACGATAAATTTGACATTAGTTGGATGATCAATATCGGTGCAGCAAAAACTTAGGCAGATGCACAATAATTCAGGAACAGTTAATAGGTATTAATAAAAAAATAGCGATGGTAGAAGTTTTTAAGACCAATGTAAGAGACCATAGGTACGCCAGAATGCTGATTGATCAGATACATAAATTATTTTCTGATTATAAAGCGAATTTTGATCTGGGTGATTGCGATAAGATTCTACGCGTAGAATGTTCGACAGAATTGATCCGGTCTTCTTCTTTGATTAACCTCTTAAAGGATTTTGGCTTTTATGCAGAACCCTTACCCGATGACCAGCCTGTTGCTGCTATGATTTGCCTTTAAATACTCGTTATAAATTATTCGCCATTACATTAAAGTTAAAAATCATGAATTTCTCCACCGAACAAATTTCCCTAAAGAGAACAAAAGCCCTTTCTAATGAAATAGCTGAGACTTTTACGGAATTAATAAACCTTATTTCGTCTTTTGATCAGGGACAGGTAAACATAATTCCTTTTCAAGGGAGTTGGACGGCAGGCCAGCTTGCCAGGCATCTTATCAAAGCCAATTCAGGATTTGTACAAGTCTTAAACGGGCCAGCAATGGATTCAAAAAGAAGAATTGATGAAAAGGTAGAAACCATAAAAACAGATTTTCTGAATTTTGGTTTTAAGGTAGAATCCGCCCCTTTTATTGCTCCTTCAAAGCCTACTTATGAAAGAGAGGAGCTGCTAAATGCTTTGGAAAAAATTAAAGCCGACCTGATTAAAGCCATTGATCTCCTAGATCTTACCAAAATTTGCCTGGCTTTCGAACTTCCTGTATATGGTTTTTTAACACGGTTGGAAGCCGTTTATTTTGTACTCTATCATACCCAAAGACACGTACACCAATTAAAAAACATTCATCAAAAGGTGTTTAGCCGTTGATTTGTTTTAAACCTTAAAAATCGAACATCATGTTACAGCATTCCAAAGCATTTAGCGGTTTTTCAGTAGATAATACTCAAAAAGCCAAACAATTTTATGAAGATACCCTTGAGCTGCAAGTTTCAGAAAACCAGGAAATGGGTATTCTGACATTGCACATTTCCGGGAGAAATCAAATAATTATCTATCCTAAGCCAAATCATACTCCTGCAACGTTTACCATTTTAAATTTCCCTGTAGAAAACGTTGAAAAAGCTGTGGATTACCTTACAAAAAGAGGCGTTCGTTTTGAGATTTACAATGACCCTGGCTATCGAACGGATGAAAAAGGTATTTTTAGAGGAGGAGGTCCACCGATCGCGTGGTTTAAAGATCCTGCCGGTAATATTTTATCGGTTATTGAGGAATGAAAATGAGTAAATGAGCGAACGACAGAATGACTGAATACTCTGGCTTTCGAAAGATCATCAAATTCCTTAATAATCCTTTTTTTCCCTAAATCCGGTTAGTCCCAATTAAGACTATTACCACCTCGACGAATTGATTAAAAGCATCCATTTTATTACGGGTGTTTTACAAATATTTCTCCAGGCACTATCTTTAATGATATTGCATTTGTCAAGGTTATGAATCGTATTTTTAGTTTTTTACTTTTATTATTTTTTCTTACCAATTTTTGTAAAGCCCAAAAAATTGATTTACTGTTGGATTCCTTGAAGTCTTCAAGCGATACTACCCGCGTACTTATCTTAAATCAGCTTTCAGAGGCCTATTTTAAATCTGATGCAAAACCTAAAAAAGGACATAAATCTGACTTGGATAAAGCTTTGGAATTCGCAATGGAAGGTCTTAAATATTCAGAAAAGATAAAGTATAAAAGCGGAACGGCGCGGTCATATTTTAATCTTGGAAAGTGTTACCTCAAGAAGAAAGATTATCGCGGAGCGGAACTCTCCTTTCTTAATAGTGTAGAGCTGGCCAAAGAATTAAAAGAACATCAGCTTGTGCTGAAGAACATTGATTACATTTTTAAATTCCACAAGGAACTTGGAAATACCAATAACTCTATAGCTTATGCCGACATGAAGTCTTCATATAAAGATGTAATGCTAAGAGAGTTAGAAACCGAAAAACAGAAGGCTGCTATTGAATATCAAGCTGAAGTCAGCCAGAGGGATTCTCTATTAAAAGTCGAAAAAGAAAAGGTAGAAGCTCTGACTAACAGGCCTGTAAAAATTCCGAAACCGGAAACAATAGTTAAATATAAAACCACTGTAAATTATATACCGTATTCATTTTCCTGTTTTTATTCCTTGTAATGGGAGGAGTGGCTTTCTGGTTTATGGAACTTAAAAACAGGAAAAAAAGGCAACTTGAAAAAGCAGAAATGAAAATCAAAGCGCTTTATAAGAAGCTGGAAGAACTCAATCAGGAAAGTAATGGCATTTTAAAAAAGGGTATGCTTAGAAAAGACCTCAACCCTGCCGAAGAAGCGGCGAATTTGAAAATAGCGCAACTGCTTGGTCATGCAAACTTTATTATCCAGAAAAATGAAATATTGGTACAGCTAGAGACCAATTATAATGGGTTAAAAGAAAGTAAAATAGGTGATTTATCTAAAAAGATTTCAGACCTCGGAGCGGTAATTAATTCAAATTACAATGCAGAAAAAGACTGGGAAAATTTCCTTGTGCACTTTGAAAGTGTCTTTCCAAATTATTTGAAACAAATAAAAGAAAAGAATCCGGGACAAACCGTATTAGAGATAAAAGTTAGCGTGCTTAAAAAAGTGGCGCTTACCTTGCATGAAATGTCTCACATTCTTCACATACCAGAAGAGGAAATTGAAAAAACGCTGGAAAGCCTGAACAGCAGACAGGGTAGGATAGAGACAGTATAATCGAGGAAATCCCAATAGCAAAGCCATTCTTAATGTTTTTAAAAATCTGATCCAGTTTAAAATGGAGCATTTCAGATTTTGATAAGAATTATTTTTTTAAATAATTATTTTGCAACACTGTTGCAAAATAAAAACCTTATCCTATCTTTACATCATCACAGCGTTCATAAAGTAGATATAAAACATTCAGATTATGACAGATAGTAAACATTTTGAGGTAATAATTGTAGGAGGGAGTTATGCGGGACTTTCGGCGGCTATGGCTTTAGGCCGCTCCCTTCGAGACGTGTTGATTTTGGACAGCGGAAATCCCTGTAATAAACAAACGCCCCATTCACACAACTTTATAACCCAGGATGGGGAAACTCCTTCGTCCATTTCAAACAAGGCCAAAGCGCAGGTTTTGAGCTATCCTACTGTTCATTTTATAAATAATAAAGCATTAAATGCCCGTAAAACAGGCCAGGGATTTATGGTCGAAACAGAAACAGGGGAAGTTTTTCAGGGAAAAAAATTATTATTTACCACGGGAGTAGCGGATATAATGCCCGAGATACCCGGATTTGCCGAATGTTGGGGAATTTCGATTCTTCATTGTCCCTATTGCCATGGATATGAGGTAAGAAATCACAAAATCGGACTTTTAGGAAACGGTGATATGGGTTATGAGTTTGCAAAGTTTATTAACAACTGGAGCAAAGACCTGGTATTGTTTACCAATGGAAAAGCAACCTTATCCAATGAGCAAATCAATAAAATTAAGGGGCATAATATCCTGCTTGTAGAAGATCCTATCAAAAGTATTGAACACAATGCAGGACAAATGCAAAATATTGTTTTTACAAACAATAGAAAATTTTCAGTTTCAGCCATGTTTGCCAGGGTGGGCTTTAAACAACATAGTGACATTCCCGAAAAGTTGGGTTGTGAGATTACCGAACAAGGTTTTATAAAAGTAGATGATTTTAATAGGACCACTGTTCCGGGCGTTTATGCTGCCGGTGACAACACGACAATGTTAAGGGCAGTTTCACAGGCTGCAGCATCCGGGACAAAATCCGGAGCAATTATCAATAAAGAGTTGATTGACGAAGAGTTTTAAAATAGGAAAAAGTAAAGTCTCTACAGCAGGGTAGGGAAGAGGCGGGGTCAACTACTATTTGTTGAACACACAGGACACTTCTTTTCGTCCCTGTGAGACCAAGGAAGTAGAGGTTCGGGAAGTTCACTGAAACTTCGCGCCTAATTTCCTTAAATCGTTCATTTCCATAGGCTTTTGTGTTGATTGTTTTTAAATAACACATGATGAAGGTTCATTCCTGAATACAAATTAAATATCTAAAAGCAATAACTTAACCTTTAGATGGTAACATGGGTTTTTAAAACCTGTTAGGTCTTGAACCAAATGATACTTTTATTCTTTTTGTGGGTTTGCAGTTAAGGGGTTCGTGAATAGATGTACTAATTATTTTTTCATTAAAACAATAAAGCATCAATCCGATGTGCCTGCACAGCTTCCTGGCAGGGCGACCAGGAGAATATGGTGAACTTGCCATCCTGAGAAGCAACCAAAGCCAGGCAATCAGGTTGATCCTGAACAAACTGGCTTGCGGATAAATGCCGTGTGCCTCCTAATTGTGCAGGATTAGCAAACTTAGCTTCCACACCCACAATGGGTTCGGTAAAATATATTTTTCCTATAGGAGGCTTTCCGTCAGGGCGGCCTATTTTCGCTCCAAAAGCCAATAGTCTGTATTGATCACTGATTATAGTAGCTCCATCAATTGCTGTGAGACCGCCTAAGTGGTCCACTTCTCTCCGGAGTTCATCCTGCCATTGGCTCTGGCCTCGTTCACTAGTATCCCGAAGCATAAGATTGGCAAGTCCGGAATATGCAGGATTCACCGCATAATTGATGGGGTGAATAACAGATCCGCGCCAGACATTGCTTTCATCCGGAACAACAAGAAGCGCTCCTCCACGACCATGTGCTCGCATGGATACTGCCAATTGAATCAAAATATTCACTGAATTATTTCCTTTCAAAGAAGAATCGGACCCAACCAGAGAAGAAAGAATGTAAGGACAATCAGGCATACCGGAACTTTGTTCATCTACGACCTTTACCTGATCTCCAATAAGCACTGCCACATTGGTAAACTTTCCAAAACCATCCAATCGCCTATGTTTAATGACAAGCAATCCGGGTTCGGAAACATCCAGTACGAAGCATAGATTGGGTACCTTTCGGGTTGTTCCCCATACATACAATTCCTCTTTTTCACACCACACGCCGAGATGAATTCCGGGCCGCTCCACGGCAGAAGAAAGTTTAGTAAGCATTCCAGAAGTAAGAGGAATTTTTCTTTCAAACAGCAAGGGTTGTACCGCTTGCTCAGGTGGGAAAAATGCCAGGGAAATCTTAGGTGAAAGTCCTTCTTCCCGGCGAAGGCTTGCCCAGAAAGAAACATCCAGAATGGCTTCAATTATATCTGCTTTCGGCTCAGGTGCAAGGTCTGACTCTCCTTGTTGGCGCGCCTCGGAAATATGCCGTGCAAAATGATTTTCTACGGTCGAAGCTACAGCTATCGCCGCCCGATAGGTGGATCTACTTATCATAGTCCAATTTTACAAAAGATTTTGGTGAGTTTAGCGGCATGAACAGTTTTAAGATTCATTGCTCCTATGATGTACTTGAAACAAGTTCAGGACCGCACCTGTAAATCATTTGTCTTGAAAAAACAAGAGGCCTTACGGCCCCTCATATCTATAAGAGAATATATAAAACTTAAACGATCTCCACCAATTCCACATCAAATACCAGTTCTTTTCCGGCCAGGAAATGATTAGCATCCAACACAACGGCATCTTCTTTAATTTCAACCACCACTACAGGGACGGGCCTACCTTGTTCGTCTCCTAAAGTTAATTCCATTCCGGGCTCCAGTTTCATATCAGCAGGTACATTTTCCTTTGGAAACTCTATGATGGCTTGATCATCCTTTTCGCCATAGGCATCTTTAGGCGCCAATTTGATCGTTTTCTTTTCACCGACATTCATACCAGGCATCGCTGCGTCAAAGCCCTTAATCATCTGTCCAGCGCCTACGGTGAATTCAAGGGGTTCTCTTCCTACAGAGGAATCAAATTGTTCACCAGTGGTTAATTTTCCTGTATAATGTACCCTTACTACATCACCTTCTTTAACTTGTTGCATAAAAATATATTTAATTGTGATAGATGATGTTATCAGCATTTTTAAATTTGCCGCGTAACATCGTTGAATACTTGTGATTTAAAATTTATGTCCCAATAAAATAGCTGTACTCTAAAGTGATAATCTTACAAGTTTAGCCATTGTATAATGAATAATACACACCTGGCAAGAAAAAGTTACGTATTGAAAAGCAAGGCTCGCGAATAACATCCTGTAAGCCTTTCGTATAAAAAGGCTTCAAGCAAGGCCTTCAACGGTATTTTGAAAATAACGAGAGAGAGAAAATAGTTTTTACTTCTTCTCAAATACTATCCTGTAATGATCCATTATTTCCCGTTCAAAGCAGACTTTGTTCGGACTTACTTTAAAAACTTCTACTCTGTATCTAAAGTCCTCATTGAAAAAGTAGCTAGGAATAAGGCTTGCGTAGTGCAAATACTTTTTTAGATTAAACTGCCTGAATTTCTTCCGCCATTGTCTTATGGTTTCTATGTAATCCAGCCTTCCGCTACTCATGTCTATGACCTTAAAGTAAGGAGCTGCATTTCTGAGGATCATTTCAGATCCATAAGGAAGCCAGGAACCTGGAAATTGTTTCACCATAAGGGCAAGGATATACGCATCAGAATTTTTATCTGCATGAATATCAAACTCCTCGTAGGGGATCATGTTTTTGCTAAAAGTCATCGTTTGTAGGTAAAATCGTCGGCCGGAAGGGAGCAAGTCATTGACTGATTTAAAAAAGTTTCTGTAAACTTCTTCTTGTTTTCCGGCCTTGTACTCCTCTACGGAACAAAAGTGTTCAAAGGCCCCTAATGAAACTACTGCGTCAAAGGTGCCGAAGTCTTCCGGTTTAATGCTTCTGCAATCTTTTATATACACCTCTAAACCCTTGCTTTTACAAGCATTTGCCTGACCATCTGACAAGGTAATACCAATACAATTTGCTTCCCTTACTTTTGTAGCATAATTGATAAAAGGTCCCCATCCACAGCCCAGATCCAAAACCTTCGATCCCTTTTTTATACCAAGTTGATCGGCGATGTAATTATGTTTGGCTCTTTGCGCCTCTTCAAGTGAAAGTGAAAAATTTCCGTTGTATCGGGCAGCACTAAAATCCCCTGTCTCACCTATGCTTGAACGAAATATTTTATCCAGAGTAGTATAGGTGAAATCCAGATCTGTTTTGTTAGCCATAAGTATATTGTATTGGAGGATATTTACTGTTTTTTATGCCTATAGGTTATACAAAGTAAAGGGAAATTTAAATTCCACCTCAGCATTTGGCAAAGTCAAACAGAGAAGACATCCTGGACCTCTCTCTTCTTATTTCCGAGGTAATCACAAATTAGTGGTTATCCGAATTTTAAAGAATAGTAAGAAGGATCAGATAAATTAGTTTGAGGGCCGACGGTTTATAATAATTGGGCTTTATAATTTAGTTTGGGAGGGCACCCCGAAAGGCGTCGGAAGGGAACCCTCCACTGTAGATGCCGGGTACCCTCCCCGTATTATTTCTCAATGAAAAAAATGTAGAAACACATCGCAACGGACAGCAGTCTATACCCGATAATCTGGTTGAATTTTTTATTAAATTTTCTAACATGCAAACTTCTCTAAATAGAGTTTAATATTACCTATAGACATTGGAAGAACCATCGGACACTCCTATCCTTGTAAAAAGGATTATTACTTTTTCTATTACAAAATGAACTCAGGGAGATTAAAAGAAGTTGCTGCCGTATTTTTAAAACTAGGTGTTATAGCTTTTGGCGGACCCGCGGCTCATATTGCCATGATGGAGGAAGAGGTGGTAAACAAAAGGAAATGGATTACCCGAGAATATTTTCTTGACTTGATTGGAGCAACTAATCTCATACCCGGGCCCAATTCTACAGAAATGACAATGCATTGTGGGCATGAAAGGGCAGGAATTCCGGGATTATTCGTTGCCGGAATTTGCTTTATTCTTCCTGCTGCATTTATCACCTCGATTTTTGCATGGTTTTATGTGGAATATGGAAAACTCCCTTTGGTCGAGCCGTTTTTCTATGGAATTAAACCAGCCATAATTGCTATTATCATAAGCGCCATCTACAACCTTGGAAAAAAATCTTTAAAAAACCGGGCATTAGGCGTAATTGGCGCAGTTGTTATCCTATTGTCTTTTGTAGGAGTTAATGAGATTTATGCTTTACTGGGTGCGGGAGTTATCGCCATTATGTGGTTTTCGGGAAAAGACATTCTCAGTTCCGATAAAGCATCTGCATTCAGCCCTCTGTTCATTTTTTCTTCTACCTTATTCTTCACAGGAACCTCATTGGGTGGCCTTTTTTTAATTTTCTTTAAAATAGGAGCAACTTTATATGGAAGCGGATATGTACTCGTTGCCTATTTACAAGCAGAATTAATAGATAAAACCCAATGGATTACTCAACAACAATTGTTAGATGCGGTGGCCATAGGTCAATTTACCCCGGGACCGTTGTTTACCACTGCTACATTTATTGGTTATCAGATTGCAGGATTTTGGGGAGCATTGGTCGCAACAGCAGGAATATTTTTACCTTCATTTCTATTTGTCCTTTTGATTAATCCTATTATACCCAAACTGCGAAATTCAAAAATTATGGCGAGTTTTCTGGATGGTGTAAATATCGGAGCGATTGCCATTATGATCACAGTTACCTTTGAACTTGGCAGTGCAGTTTTAACAGATTGGAAAGCACTTTTAATATTCGGATTGAGTCTTCTCCTCGTATTTGGATATAAAAAGCTAAATATGACCTGGATTGTTTTAGGCGGCGCGTTGTCAGGCTACTTACTTGATTTATTTTAAAGAAAGGGTAGGGGAAAGATGATGGTTCTCCCCTTGTCCTTCTCTTATATTTAAAATGCTTATATTATTGGTTTACCTTCTTCGGACAGGATAACCTTACATGCCCACAGAACACCGTTTTTTGTAACGAGTTTCTTTAGTTTACTTTGATCCACAAGTTGATGCAACAGAACTTTGCTGTCCTGTTTTGAGCTGCCGCTTAATTCCACGAATTCTTTTGTAGTTAGGGTCGGATATTTATTGAATAAAGCTACCCAAGAGGTATCATATTTTGCTTTCACTGCACCTGGAAATAATTTCAAAACCACTTCTTCAAATTTTTGATAGGGTTTGAAACCATAAACCATTTCTTTATTGTTGAAATTATCTAAAAAAAACAAAGTTGGAAAGCCTCTTACACCAAGTTTTCTTGCCAATTCGAGGTCTTCTTTAAAGTGCTCTTTGGCTTTGCCTTCACAGTCCCCTTTTAGCCTCGTTGGGTCAAGACCGACTTCAACTGCTGCATTACTAATATGCTCCCATTTTGTAATATTCTTTTTCTCAAGAAATAACATTTCACGTAATCTTCTTAAGAAGCTTACCGCTATTTCTTCATCTTGAATCTGAGCAGCTTTAAATGCAATAGAAGGAGGATAAGATGAGTGTAGTGGATCTTCTAACCATACATCACCATCTATAGGCATATCATAATGTTCACTCACTTCGTCCCAATGAGAGGCCACATCCGCAGGCTTACTGATACCACCGCTATTGTAACTCCAATCAGGCAAAAGACCGCCCATTCGGTAATCAATTTCCAGAATATCACCATATTCTAATTTTAGCTTACGTAATTGCGGCTCGATTCCCCAACAAGTAGAACAAATGGGGTCAGTATAGTAAATAATTCTAATGGGCTTCTTATCTGCAATTATTGAACTGATATCGATACTTGTTGCACTTGGAGGCAGTTCGCAAACTCCCGTCTCAACATCGCACAAAAGTGGATTACTGCTTTTATTTTTCATAGTTATTTTGAGTTTTTTACATGTCAAGCACCTGCCGGTGCAAATAATTATTCTTTTATAAAATTTTTAAAGATTCTTTTTTAGTAACTACTCACCCTCTAAACCTTTCCCCTTGAAAGAAGGAGGAGACTTTGCGATCTGCAACGTCATTATAATGGCTATTTTTCTCCTTTTTATTATTTTCTTAAAGTATCCCTTTCCCTCCTTTTTCAAGGAGGGGTGGCGGTACGGCGGGGTGGTAAAATACCTGAGTAGTTGCCTATTTTAGAAAAAAGATTTACAGGTTAACTATTTAGAAAATTGTTGTTTGACCTTGTTTTTTTCTTACCAGTGTTTAAATGACTAACTTGTTACAAAGTTCGCCAATCGTTTTACAGCAGTCAATAAGTCAAAAAAACATGACTACTAAAAAAGAAATAGAAAACATGGATGCGTGTCCTGCAGAAGGATTGTTGAAGCTACTCTCAGGCAAATGGAAACCCCAAATATTTCGTCTGGCTGTAGAAGGTCCTATCCGGTTTAATTCGCTTTTACGACAGATTGAGGGTTCAAATAAACAATCCATTGCAACAGCGCTGAAAGAGTTGGAAGAGCAAGGGATTTTAGAAAAAGTGGTTGTAAAACAAAAACCTTTACATATCGAGTACAATTTAACTGAAAGGGGGAAGTCTCTTGTTTCCGTATTCCGTCAATTGGAAAACCTTTCTTAAGTATTATCTTTTCACTGAGCCTTCACAATCTCCACTGCTCTTTAATTCCTAAAAAAATGAATAAGTTGACGGCTATCGTGTCTTCAATTATATTCAGGAAAACATCACTTGCAAACCGAACAAACGTACAAAAACACATGCGACATAAGATCATTGGCAGCTTAATTTCCTTTTTATTCCTCATTGTCATGTTTAAAATAAATGCTCAATCAAAAACTGATAGTCCTTTGAGGGTTGTGGTAATTGGTATTTCCCATGGGCATGCTCCCTGGATTTTTGAGAGAAAAGACAAGGAGGATGTTGTAATTTCCGGAGTTTATGAGCCTAATATTGAGCTGGTAAATCAATATGCAAAAAGGTACAATCTGAATAAAAATCTATTTTATACTGATCTAAATCAGATGCTGAATAATGTAAAACCTGAGGCAGCAGTAGCCTTTGGGTCTATATATGAACATATGAAGGCAGTAGAAGCTTGTGCGCCAAGGGGTATTCATGTAATGGTGGAGAAACCGCTGGCTGTAAATATGGCTCATGCAAAAGAAATGGAACAGTTGGCTCAAAAAAACAATATACTCTTGCTTACCAACTACGAAACTTCCTGGTATCCTAGCACAATGAAAACCTTTCACCTTGTAAATGACAGTAATTATGTTGGAAAAATACGAAAGGTTGTGATCCATGACGGACACCAGGGACCTAAGGAAATCGGCGTTGGAAAAGAGTTTCTTGACTGGCTGACAGATCCTGTGCAAAATGGAGGTGGGGCTCTAGTGGATTTTGGATGTTATGGAGCTAATCTTATGACCTATTTGATGAAAGGACAACAGCCAATATCTGTTACGGCAGTAACAAGGCAGTTTAAACCCGAAACTTATCCGAAAGTAGAGGATGAAGCAACCATTATCGTCACATACCCAACTGCTCAATGCATTATACAGGCCTCATGGAACTGGCCATTTAACCGAAAAGACATGGAAGTATATGGCGAAACCGGATATATAATCGCTGAAAACAATAAGGATATGCGTCTCAGGAATTTAAAATCAGGAGAGGAAATGGAAATACAAGCTACCGCTGATGAGACAGGCGTCTATGAAGATCCTTTTTCTTATTTTTCGGATGCCATAAGAGGAAAAATAAAAATTCCTGAAAATGGAGTTTATTCCCTGGAAAACAACTTAATGGTGGTGAAGATTCTGGAAGCCGCAAAGGAATCTGCCAAAACAGGAAAAACTGTGCGATTAAATTGAATATTGCAGTCCATTAAGCAATGTGACAAATCCATAAATATTCTAGTTTCGATGCGTGAATTAGAAATAAACCAAAAAAAATATTCATGAGGAGTGTTCTATTTCCATGCAACCAGGAAATCAAAATAGCTCCTTACTGTTTAATGAATTATGTCAAAACATCAGCTCCTTCTTATTCTAATATGCTTTATCGCCTTTATCAGCCTGGGTTTACCTGATGGATTATTGGGAATATCCTGGCCCTATATATATAAGCATTACGGTGTCTCTCTCGATTCTCTCGGACTACTGCTGATGTTTTTTACTGCCGGTTATCTTACCGCAAGTATTAACAGCGGTTATGTAATGTCAAAAATGAAGCTGGGCACACTTCTTTCTTTAAGTTGCGCGATCACAGGAATAAGTTTATTAGGATATGCTTTTAGCGGAGATTGGATTATCCTACTGGTGATGGCTTACTTTTTAGGATTAGGGGGAGGGGCAATCGATGCAAGTATCAATACTTTTGCCGCCTCTAATTTCAGCACCAGTGTAGTCAACTGGCTTCATGCCTTTTACGGTGTTGGTGCTACCCTTGGACCTTTGATCACTACTTTTTATTTGATCAATGATTTTTCATGGGCCTCCGGATACATTACCGTAGCTTTTATTCAAATTTTCCTTTCGATACTTTTTCTCCTCACGCTTAAATGGTGGAAAAACCAAAGAAAAGAAGAAGAAGCAAAACCTATGACGCGGGGAAAAAAAACACTTTCATTGCGGAGCGCCTGGTTAAGCATTTTTATTTTCTTTATTTATACCGGCACAGAAATAAGTGTGGGACAATGGCTCTTTACAATACTTACCAAATCCCGAATGCTACCGGAAGCAACCGCAGGAATCTGGACAAGCGCTTACTGGGGAAGTTTGACAGCAGGGAGGATAGTATTTGGATTTATAATGGTAAAGTTTTCAGTGCATAAGGTATTAACAGCATGCCTTGGAGGAATTGTTTTAGGAGCTACTCTGATCGCAATCAATATTTTTGAACTCAGCACGCTGGCCGGAATTGTGATTATAGGAATTTCTGTTGCTCCCATTTTTCCAAGTCTAATCGCCATGACGCCTGAGCGTGTAGGACAAAATCATGCAGCAAATGTGGTCGGATATCAAATATCGGCAGCAATGCTGGGAGGAGCTTTATTGCCCGGATTTGCCGGCTTAATGACGGATTATTTTAGCATCGAGGTAATCAATATCATTCACGTGGTAGAAGCTCTGGTGCTGCTGATACTTTACCTGATCATTTCTAAAAAGTATCCGGTGAAGCGCTAACATATAATTTTTTTAAATGTGAGGTGAAAATATTTCATATTAAGTCAGAAAAGTTTACTGCTATAGATCCAACTTATACCAGTGGGTTTAGTTTTATTTGAAACATCAGGCTTTATTCTAGTAATGTAATCCGAACAGGTCGGGCAATATTGAGCACTTTCCCTTATTTTTTCAATTTCAGGAAATGATTTTCCCATCAAATGTTGTTGGCATTAAAGGAATCTGAACAACCTTAAACTTCTTAACTTTAAAAATTGATTAAGTTTAGCGGAAAATTATATTAGCTCTAAGGAATGAAGTCAAAGTTAGAAGAGATAGCTGTATCGGTATTGGATCTTGCAAACATTATAGAAGGAGATGCTTCAGCAAGAGATGCTTTCCAAAGAAGCAAAGTATTGGCGCTGCTTGCCGAGATATTGGGTTATAAGCGTTATTGGTTTGCCGAGCATCATAATATGGAAAGTGTTGCTTCTGCTGCTACCTCTGTTTTAATCGGCTTTGTTGCAGGCGCAACTTCAAGAATAAGAGTAGGATCGGGAGGAATAATGTTGCCCAATCATGCGCCATTGGTGATAGCAGAGCAATTTGGAACACTGGAAACATTATATCCTGGTCGTATTGATTTGGGGCTCGGCCGTGCTCCCGGCACTGATTCGGTAACGTCACATGCATTGCGAAGAAGCTTAAAAGGAGATATTAATGAATTTCCAAATGATGTAGTGGAACTTATCAACTACCTGGGCCCACGGAATCCATCAGCCGAAGTAAGAGCCATCCCCGGCCAGGGAACTGAAGTTCCTGTGTGGCTGCTCGGTTCCAGCGTATATAGCGCTCAACTTGCCGCGGCACTTGGGTTGCCCTTTGCTTTTGCGGCTCATTTTGCACCAAGGCATTTAAAGGAGGCCCTAAAGCTTTACCGGTCAAATTTTAAGCCTTCAAAATTCCTCCAGGCACCTTATGCCATGGCTTGTGTAAATATTATTGCAGCTAAGACCAATGAGGAAGCAGAATATTTAGCCACTTCATTTTACCAACTTGCCTTAGGACTTTTCAGAAACAACAGGAGACCATTACAACCTCCATTGTCGTCAATGGAAAATATTTGGACAGAATATGAACAAGCAGCGGTTCAGCAAATGATGGAGTATTCCTTTATTGGAAATATTGACCACATTAAAAAGTCCCTTCAAGAGTTTATAGAACTTACTGGGGTAGATGAGATCATGATGGCTTCTCATATTTACGACATACATGCTAAAATGAATTCTTTCGAAATGGTGGCTCCATTATTTCTTAAAACTTTGTAGCTCAATCTTGCAGATTTCCAAACATTTATTTGAGGAAAGCGAGACGCTGGATGAGGTATTAGGATCTCCAGAGAAAAGCTACTATTTTCTTAAAAATTTTCTTCAACTTTTGCATATTTTCCCAGTGTGTCCTCCATTTTTCTCAATTTTAATTTGAGTTCCTCAATTGTTTCCTCCAAAAGGGAATTTTCTTTGTTTAAGTTTGCCATTTCCTCCAGAAGCTGGGATTCTTTCTGTTTTAGTATGTTTTGAAAATGCTGACTTTTTTCCTGAGAAGCCAACAATTCTTCAAGATTTTGTTTCATTTCTTCTTCTCTTACTTGCAACTCATTGGTCATCCTTTGTGATTCGGCAAGTAAAAATTCTGTTTGAAATTGTGCTTCAATGTTATACAATGATGTGGCTATATTCTCCCCAAGTTTTTCAAGGAAATTGATTTTATACTGTTCAATTTGAGAAAAAGAAGCCAACTCGATCAAGCCTAAAACCTTTTCATTTACTTTTAATGGCATTATAAGAACATGGCCGGCAGTTGCTTCTCCAAGACCCGAGGTAATCGTCGTGTAGAATTGAGGTACATCGGTGAGGTAAGTATATTTTTTTTCCATAAACGCCTGTCCCAGTAGTCCTTCACCCGGAGCAATTATTTTCTTTGAAAATTTTCTTTTGTCATAAGCATAGGTGGCTTTTAACTCTAAATATTTATTTTCCCTTTCTCCTTCCAGAATAAATAATGCACCCTGATTTACCCGAAGATACTTTACAATGCCCGCTATAATCCGGTTGTACAATTCCTCGGTATTCAAACTATAATTTCTTAAAACATCTGCCATCATTGTATTGCCTTCATTGTTCCAGCTCCTTATTTTTTCTTCTTCGGCAGAAGCCAAAAGTTTCTTATTTTGTTCTTCTACGGCTTTGAGATTATTTTTTAACTTAATGAGCATCAGTTGGAAATTTTTTGAAAAGTTTCCCAACTCATCTCTCGACTGAATGGAACTGAGAAACTTTTCCTGGTTCTTAAGCCTTTTGGTGATCGATCTGCTTATTCTGTCCAGCAAGATGATTGGTTTGGAAATAGCATAGGAGAAATATATTCCCAGGACAGCGGTCAAAAGCAACACAATAAGAACAAGAGAACTGATGATTATTTCTGAATCTTTGATCATTTTCTCAGCATATGCTGAAACTGAAGTGTGAATCAATTCCGTTTTCGGCTCGATAATGTCAAAACTTTTTTTGATGGACGCTTTCAGTCCCATCGAATTATCCAGGCCAATCTGTTTTTCCACATTTACTATCCTGTCAAAATGATTTGCATAAGATTCAAGGATAGATTTAGTCTCCTTTTGGTTGTTTGTATTCTTTAGAATCTTATCTACCGTAAAGTGAAGTTTTTCGATATACTTTTCGTCTTTCCTTAAAAAAAAGTCCTTCTCGTGTCTTCTTAACATCAAAATATCTGCTTTGGGGATAATTGAGGAGTATTCGTTCTCTAATTTGTGAACTACTACTCTCATTTTTCCTTCCAGTCCCCAATCTTTAAATCCTCTTTCCCTGATTTTTCTTGTTAAGGAGTCAAAAGAAGTTCTGTATTGATTTTTGGCAGTTTCTATTATCAATAGGTCATTTTGGAATTTTAAATCTCCTATCACAGGGTTAAATTTGATTTCATGCAACAAAATTTCGATTTCATTGAGGATGCTGTCGTGTTTCATTACGACTTTGCTTTTCCCTGTTACCATAAAATCAGCATTAAACACCTCCATAAGCAAAAAGTCTTTCTGATGTTTTTTTGCTTCGAGAACAAGAATCGTCAATTGATCAAGTTTCCTTTGTGTTTCCTGGTAGGTGGTGATCTTCCTGATAAAATAAAAAGAAAATGCGGTGATTAGGATAGATAAGAATAAGAAAATAAGAAAGGTTAACTGAAGTTTAGTCCTGATACTTTTTACTTTGACAAGCATAAAATGAAATTTTTAACAAGATATTTTTTAGATCAAAAGTAAATAAGGCGCTTTTTAATGAATTTTTGCGGGGTAAAGTAAACAGTTTGATATCATAAATGACGACGGGAAATGAATATTTAATATTGTTTTAATAATATCCCCTAACTGATAATAAAAAAATAATTTCTTTTTAATAATTGCTTAAAATTTGCCACTACCTTTCTTTTAAGTGCAAGTAAGCAGACTGATTTTCCTGAAAGTCCAAATTGTCCTTAAAAAGCGAAATCGCATTACAGGCATTAATAAAAATTCAAATTTTATTTCTCGAGGTAATAGTTTACATTGAGACCTCATATAATCTTACAACAATCAATGAGTGCCGACACAATTGTCTCAAAACCTCACTATCGGATTCTGGACGGACTAAGGGGAGTAGCAGCCCTTATGGTCGTTGCCATGCATATTTTTGAAACGCACGCGTCAACGTATCACGAAATGATCATTAATCATGGATACCTGGCTGTGGACTTTTTCTTCGTGCTGTCAGGATTTGTCATTGGCTATGCGTATGATGATCGCTGGAACAAACTCACTACCAAAGAATTCTTCATCCGTCGTCTTGCCAGGCTTCAACCGATGGTGATCATGGGCATGGTCATTGGCGCCATTTTCTTCTATACTCAGGACGGAAGCTTTTGGCCGAAGATAAGTGAAGTGCCTGTATGGAGTATGTTACTTATCATGTTGCTGGGTTTCTTCATGATCCCTGTGCCGCCATCCATGGACATAAGAGGATGGGCAGAAATGTATCCGCTGAATGGCCCTGGCTGGACACTTTTTTTTGAGTACATTGGTAATATCCTCTATGCAACCATCTTAAGAAGAATCTCCAATACAATACTGGCTATACTGGTCTTTCTCGCTGCATGCTTTCTTACCCACATGGCAGTGACTGGAAAAGGAGATGTAATTGGTGGCTGGGCGATTGATATGGTCAACATACACATCGGATTTGCGCGACTGCTTTATCCATTCCTTGCAGGACTCTTACTCTCCCGAATGGCCAAACTCATTTATATCAAAAATGCGTTCTTATGGTGCAGTTTGCTTATCATCACCGCACTTTCCATACCACGCATCGGAGGCCAGGACAATCTGTGGATGAATGGGATTTACGAATCACTCATTATTATCTTCCTCTTTCCTGCAATTGTGTATATGGGAGCATCGGGTGATGTCAAAGGCAAATTTTCCTCAAAGTTATGTAACTTCCTTGGTCACATTTCTTATCCAATCTATATTACACACTATCCATTGATATATACATATACTGCCTGGGTAAAAAATAATAAACTCACCCTGCAGGAAGCATTTCCCGGGGCTTTGTTGGTATTCTTTTCAGCCATTCTCCTTGCCTGGGCCTGCTTAAAATTATATGATGAACCGGTAAGAAAATGGCTGACGGCCAAATTTATAACAAGGAAATAGAGTGATAATTTAGACGTATTTTCTTAAACTAGAATAAGTAGCCACAGGAAGAAGGGTAGGGGGAGAGAAAATCTCTTTACACAGAAGCTTTTAATCACCATCCTTTTCAAATTATTAATTACTTAATTGTAGAAAAATTATTGAATAATAAAATTTACATTTTCAATTAAATGATAAATTTAGAGCAGTAAAAAGTAAGTTCCGGACAAATGAAACTTCAGCATCTTCGGCCTCATCCCTTACTTAAAGGGTACGTTAGTAAAATGTGGGTTTTTGAGAGCAATGGAAGAGTTCCCGTTGAGGACATGAAACTTATCGTCCCCAATGGAATGGTTAAACTTACAATTCCGTTTAAAAACGGAGTATCTGCTCAAAACAAAGAGTTCTTTCAATTGTCTAAAGAATCCTCCATTATTTTAATTGGGATAGGAGATATTCCAACCAAAATAGAACTGGAGTATGATGCGCCTTCTGGGAATATAGGAATTGAATTTTCTCCATTAGGGGCTTACAGAATTTTTCAGGTAAAGCAATCCGAACTCAGGAACAAAGTTTTCCTCTTAGAAGATGTATTTGGGAAACCTGCAAAGGAGTTACGGGAAATTATTGCCAATACTGAATCTGTTGAGGGTAAAATCCAGATTATAGAGAGTTACCTCATCAAACTTTTAAAGAGATCCCAAAATGACGCCATTTTGGATTACTGTATTAATGAGATCAACGCCTCAAAAGGTCTAATAGCAATTGATCATTTGGCTCATAAAACCGGCTATAGTAATCGCTGGATTTATGAAAAATTCATAGAGAAAGTTGGAATAAGCCCTAAAAGCTTCTCGTCAGTTATTAGATTTATGCAGTTCTACGAACAATGGGCAAAGAATCCTGATTATAATTTACTTAAGGATAATTTATATAATTTTTTTTATGATCAGGCCCACTTTATAAAAGAATTCAACAGATTCACGGGCCTTTCCCCTCTAAAATTTGCCAAATCAGAAAATGAATTTGGAAAAATATTTTATAAGAACTAACACTTCCGATTTTTACAATACACTTTATTAGAAAGCATTTTTATTTGCCATTGAAAACATTTTTAACAAAAAATATAACAATGGAAACAAAAGTAAAAACCACGGCAAAAGTTGGTTATTTTGAAATCCAGGTTGATGATTTCAAAAGAGCACAAAACTTTTATGAAGAAGTATTTGGATGGAAATTTTCAAAAATAGATATCCCGTTCGAATACTATATGATCAATACCGGTCATAAGGGTGAAGGTAGTATTAACGGCGGTATGATGCAGCGTCAGCAGCCGCTGAGGAAAGACAACGGTATCTCAGGATATGTGTGTGCAATCTATGTAGATTCTATTGACGAAACTCTCCAAAAAACAAAGTTAAATGGAGGACAAGTCACTATGGAGAGAACTGAATTGCCGGGCATAGGATTTATTGGCTATGGATTGGATTCCGAAAACAATGCCTTTGGCTTATGGGAAAATAAAGATTAATTAAAAAAATCTATTTTGAGGAGCTGTCCAAAAGGCTATTTTCGCCATCTTGCTGAATTTATTTCAACATCCATGGCACCCAATAAATTTGGTAAGACCTTTTGGACAGATTTACCTTTATTTGCTCCAGGCTTAACATATTAATCAATGTAGAGCTATCATTATCATCTTTACAGTAAAACACCTAATATACAATCTGCTTATCTTGTGATACTTCCGTAATATGCTTCAACTTTCCTGAACGATATTCCGAATACAACTGCCTGATCTCATCCATGCTGTCTGCAATAAATGGCCCGTGGGAAACAATTTCATGACGTTGAGGTTGAGCCGCGTATAACACTACACGCGCTCCTGTGGTGCCTGCAGTTATTTTTACTGAACTATTGCCGGAAATTTCAGAACGGTTAAGCCATCCAACTTCATTTTCATTCAATCGTTTTTCCTCTTGGCCTACCAGCGAATCTCCTTCGATCGCATAAATGAATGTGGTATAGTCATAAGGAAGTTCGGCCTCTAATGAAGCATTTGCTTGCATAATAAGTTCGGCAACAATTACAGGCGTGTAATTCTTCACTGGTGATGTTAGACCACGAAAGCTTCCACTATATACTCTGGTGGTGACACCATTCTCATTCGAAACTGGGACATTTTCACGCGTTAATTTCTGAACTCTTGGTGACGCTTTTCTATTTTCCTTCGGCAGATTTAGCCATAATTGAAGTAATCTTAGTTTTGTTGGTCTGTCGATAGTTTCTGTATGGACGATACCACTTCCTGCAGTCATTATTTCCAATTCTCCAGTTTTCAGTCCATGCTCTTCCTCACCCATTTCTCCTTCCAGAAGGAGGCTAACGGTTTCAAATCCACCATGTGGATGAGGCCCACCGGAGGGTTCAGCATATCGTCCATTAACGTAATGAAAGGATCACTATCCTTATAGTCCACTTGAATGACTGGGCGGGCTATGTGTCCAGAACCAAGAAATCCTGGGTGTGAAGGAGGCGCATACACTTTTGTCAATTCTCTATTATTCGTTTTCATATCTCTTTTGTTTTTTGTATTAATCATTAAATATTTAAACATTAGGGGTTATAGCTTTGAATTAACTGGGCTTTGATAGTCCTGCCGCATCCTACAATTAGTAATGGTGCAGCAAGCACTACAGCTAGCTTACTGACGCCAATAATCCTGGTTAGAAGCCGAAGCCCTGCGACGGTCGGGAACATATTAGGCAGTTCTGAAAAATGTATTCTCATTTTGTTTTTGTTTCCTTTATAACACAAAATTGCAGTAAATTGCTCACTAAAAGTTACCACTTTACAAAAGGTAAGTAGTTACATTTAGGTAAGTACTGACTATGGGAAAAGAGAAATTTCAAATAATAAGCAGTGAAAGCCAATGCAAAGCGCAACTTGATGCCATTGGCGATGCCCTTTACGCCGTCGGAGGTAAATGGAAACTTAGGATAATAATTGCCCTAATGCATGGAAAGTGTCGATTTAATGAACTTCAACGGACGATTCCCGGAATTTCTGCCAAAGTACTAGCCTCTGATTTAAAAGAAATGGAATTCCATGGATTTATAAAACGTCAAGTGTACACCCAAACGCCGGTAATCGTAGAATATGAACTCACCGACTACGCTGTATCAGTGCAGCCAGTTTTGGATGCACTTGCTCAGTGGGGCAGCATGCACCGCGCGAAAATTCGCGAGATGATGAAGCAGGAATTTTGATGGCTATTCAAGTTGAACTAGTTGAATCAAAATTTGGGTAGGAAGGATAAAATCAGAACTTGTCAATTGTCTTATAATTTATATTATGTTAAATAGATATATTTCATTTCACAAACTTCCAGTATCATCACTAAATTAATTGGGCACTTATATTGTTAACCCGTTACCCTACTCATCACCCTATTTTCTTGCATTATTTTTTTTAACAGTACAATAGGTTTTTATAAGAAAATAAAGGCACTCAGCCCGAATTTTTCGTTTAGCTTTATGGATAATCTTACAAAAGTTAAGATTTGTTACAACAATTGATCTCTTATATTTGTTGTTCCTTAGGAAATTAATTTATAAGTATTAAATAGATGAAAATTAAATACATAATTTATACGCTTCTTATTGTCGGCCTTGGCGTGTTGGTTGGTTATAGAATTATAAAAAACAACAAAACGAATTCTGGAGGAAATAAAGGAAAAGCAGGTGGTGCACCGGTGTCACAATTGGATGGAATCATTGTGGAACCTGAGGTTTTTGTCAACGCTATATCAGTATCAGGTTCTGTTGAGGCTAATGAACAGGTACAAATAAGAAGTCAGGAATCTGGTTTGGTTGAGAAGATCTTTTTTAAGGAAGGAAGCAAGGTAAAGGAAGGCCAGATTCTATTGCAAATAGATAATTCAGAGCTTAAAGCGCAATTGGAACAAGCCAAGGCAAAAGAAAAACTGGCTTTCGAAAATGAAAAAAGAGCCAAAATTCTCCTGGAAAAAGAAGGCATTAGTCAACAAGAGTATGATGTGGCTCTTGCAGACTTAAAGTCTCTCCAGGCTGAAACGAATCTGATACGCGCTCAATTGGCAAAAACAACGGTAAAAGCGCCTTTTGATGGAACAATCGGCTTAAGAGGAATCTCTGTCGGGGAATACCTCACTCCTCAAACGGTGGTGGCAAACCTTGTGAATCTTAATCCTTTAAAAATAACTTTCTCGGTACCTGAAAAATATTCAAGCCTGGTTAAAGATAATACTGAATTAAATTTTACCGTACCGGGTTCAACTCAAAAATACAAGGCCAAGGTTTATGCTATTGAACCGGCCATCGAAACCGCAACCCGAACACTTCAGCTCAGGGCTTTAGCCGAAAATCGTGATGGCTCTATCTTACCTGGCGCCTTTGCTACCATCGAGCTTC
>DASPJL010000062.1:0-6782 GCA_035628645.1 Cytophagales bacterium
TGTTGACGACAGAGAGCCGTTAAAAAACGAAAACTTTATTAAATCTCTAAAAGGAAAGCTTTATGGGGATAAAGGCTATATATCTCAGCAATTAACAAATATTCTCTTTATTAACGGTCTTCATTTGATCACTAGTATAAGGAACAACATGAAAAACGTACTTATGGAAATGAAGGATAAAATAATGCTTAGGAAAAGATCTGTTATTGAGACTGTTAATGACGAGCTTAAGAATATGTGTCAAATAGAGCATTCCAGGCACCGTTGTTTTAATAACTTCATTACAAACCTACTTTCAGGATTAATCGCCTACTCCTTCTTCCCAAAAAAGCCTGCTATTAAATATGAGACCGAAATGACTAATCAAATTGCCCTTTTTTAATCGAACTCAGGTTAATAAATCTCTCTCATGTAGCTAATTACTTCACTATTCATAAAGAATTTTATTGTTGATCGATAGGTTTGTATCAGTTGTCAGAAAGGGTTTTTGAAAACTTTATATACTTTATTTTAAATAGATTTAAAGCTTCAAATAATCTTGAAGATCACGAGACGTTTATAATTTGAAATAATGGAGAAGGATACTTATCAGCCTTCCAAAGCGGAGGAATTAGCCAATAGTATAACTCATGGAATAGGAGTATTGCTTAGTATAGCTGCCTTAACATTATTGGTGGTTTTTGCCAGCATAAAAGGAGATGCCTGGAGAATTGTAAGTTTTAGCATTTACGGCGCTTGTCTCGTGTTGTTGTATACTGCTTCTACACTTTATCATGCATTTCAATCCGAGAAGGTCAAACACTATTTTAAAATAATGGATCATGCCTCTATTTATCTTTTAATTGCCGGTACCTATACGCCATTTACATTGGTTCTATTAAGAGGAGGATGGGGATGGAGTTTATTCGGGATAATATGGGGACTTACCCTCTTGGGAATAGTATTTAAAATGTTTTTTATCAATAAGTTTAATATGCTTTCCACTATCATATATCTGCTGATGGGATGGCTTATTATTGTTGCTTTTAAACCTGCTGTGGACAATATTCCATTGGGAGGATTATATTGGCTATTGGCAGGAGGGATTTCATACAGCGCCGGCGTGATATTTTTTGTGTGGCACAAACTTCCTTATCATCACGCTATCTGGCATTTATTTGTCTTAGGAGGAAGTATATGTCATTTTTTTGCAATGCTTTTTTATGTATTGCCTTTAACAGCAGTTGAATGAAATGAACTCTTAATTTTTCAGATGATTGTTTGTAATTTTAGCCGTTACTTTTTGATAATGAAGTTTTATCCATGCTTAGACATAAAGGGTTTAGAAGAAATTTCAAGCACAACCTTTTATTGGCAATTTTGTTTTCTTTTGTAGCCGGGAGTATAAATGTATCAGGATTAATATTATTTAATGTTTTTACTACCAATCTAACCGGCCATGTTGGAGAATTTGCTTTATCCATTTATTCAAATCAATGGATGGACTGGCTTAAGGTACTTTTATGGCTGATATCCTTTCTGGCTGGTTCTTTTTCTGCAGCCCTGCTCACAAATTTTCTTGACAAGCTTTACCCAAAAATATCCTATGCTCTTCCGGTAATTATTGAAATTGTTGTTCTTTTAGCTGTAATTACCGGTCCTGATTATTTTCCCGAAAGTTTTAATGATTCCGTTCAGCTTCTGCTTTTGTTTTTTTCAATGGGGCTTCAAAATGGAATAGTTTCCGTAGTCAGCGGCAATATTGTTCGAACGACCCATCTTACCGGAATGGTTACTGACTTCGGTATTGGATTAAGCGAATTGATTTTGCAGGATAAACGGGGAAAAAAGACCAGGGAAAAAGTAACTTTGGCAGGAACCATCATTTTTTTCTTTTTACTTGGAGGAGTTGTAAGCGCTTATTTTACCCATACTTTTCATATTCATTTCCTTTACTTTCCAGTAGCGATCTTATTATTTATTCTTTCTTTTGATTTTTTAAGAATAAGCTATTTGTTATTGAAAAGAAAGAGCAGAGGGTTTAAATGAAGGTACCTTCCCCTGTTAAGAAGAATCAACAGTCACCGTTCCTCCTATAGAAATGAATGGCTAAAAAGCCTTGCCAGTTATGTTTTATTATTAGTTAAAACCGGCAGGAATATAAATTTTGCTAACAGGTAGATTTGGGATATCTTTAAAAAACTTGTTTAGACAAACAGTTTTCTTTTGCACTAAATAAGCTAAAACAATATTTATAACATTTTAACTAAAGTAATAATGATGAAAAACCTAAAATTTCTAGCCATCGTAGCAGCTCTTTTTTTAATGTATGCATGCGAACAAAAAACAGATGTAGTTGAGTCCGGTACTTATCAAGGTAAAGTTGACAAAGTAGAAGCAGAGAAATCAGAAATTTATGTGAAAACAGATGATGGTAAAAGACTTGAATTGTACTTTACAGACTCTACTCAACTGCTTAAAAATGACGCTGTAGTTGCTTTTGAAGAGTTAAAAGAAGGTCAAAGCGTAGAAGTTGAAGTGGAGAAAGTGGGAAACCGTTTAGACCCTATTACAGTTAAAATTCTTGAATAAATGAGCCAAACAAGTTTTTGGCGAGCAGAAATATGGCACCCGCTTTCTGTACATTTTCCAATTGCTTTACTGATTATTGCAACCCTGACAAAGGTAATTGTACTAATCCTTAAAAATGAACAAAAGGCAATTTGGCAAAAAGCAGGAAGTGGGCTCCTTTATATCGGATGCCTTTCTGCGTGGATTGCAATCTATACAGGGGACATGGCTGACGGTGTAGTGGCAAGAAAAATTTGCGATCCTACGATTTTAAAAGATCATGAAATTGCATCCTATAATCTGGCCTATTTATTTACGGCTGCTTCGCTTCTTGACTTAGGCCTGCTTTTGAATTTCATTCAAGGTAAAATATTAAAACCGATGCAATACCTGGTAGTTTTGCTTTCCCTCATCGGGGCATCCTATCTTGTTTATACCGGTCATTTAGGCGCTACTTTGGTTTATCAGCAAGGTGCTGGAGTTATCAAACCTTCTTTCGATTGCAGTGATTTTCAATGAAAAAGTAGCTTAGGTTTTATGGATTAAAGAATGATTATTTTTTAATCCATAAAACTTATTATTTATAAATTATTTACTTTCCTACTTTTCGAAAATTACAGCGTCAGGTTTTGCTCCGTGTTTAATTAAAATATTGTTAATGTCACTGATCATTTTATCTGGGCCACATACGTAGAAGTTTTTATAAAAGTCCTTTATTTCACTTAGTAGAAAAGCTTCATCGATGTAGCCTTTTTTGTATCCGGGGATTTCTTCCTGGGTAAGGATATAAACAGCATCTTTTCCTAATATTTCTGTCAATTCCTTTTCATAGATGATATCTGCTGAAGTTTTATTAGAAAACAGAAGTCTATTGCCTTTTAGCTTATTCTCTAAAGCCAGATGCCTTAAAATCGCGATAAATGGCGTTATCCCGGCTCCACCTGCAATAAAATAACCTGGTCCCTTATATTCAATTGCTCCCCAAACATCCCCTATAATAAGCTCGTCTCCAACAATTAATTGATGTAGCTGATTCGTAACACCTTTATGATCTGAATAGCCTTTAATCGTAAATTCAAGAAAAGGATCTTTATCCAAAGAGGTAAATGTAAAGGGACGTTTTTCTTCTTTCCAGTTTGGTTTATTTATCGAAAGTTCGGTAGCCTGGCCCGGAACAAAAGAATAGGAGGCCGGTCTTTCCACTTTAAAACTTTTTACATCATGGGTTATGGTATTAATTTCAAGGATTTTTACGATGTGTTCCATATTTCTTAGTTTGATTATTTTAAAATCATTAGTAATTCATTCCGGGTTTCTTTCTCATGGAATTTTCCATGATAACTACTGGTAAATGTACTGCTTCCGGTGTCCCTTACTCCCCTGGAAGCCACACACAGGTGCTCAGCATCCATCAGTACTGCCACATCTTCTGTACCCAACACTTCCTTTAAGTACTCCGCGATCTGAACGGTAAGTCTTTCCTGCACCTGGGGCCTTTTGGAGAAGTAATGGACAATCCGGTTCAGCTTTGAGAGTCCTATTACTTTTCCGGTTGAAATATACGCTATATGACACTTGCCAATGATGGGCACAAAATGATGTTCGCAATAAGAGTATACAGGAATGTCTTTCTCAACAAGCATTTCGGAATACTTGTATTTATTATCAAAAAGGGTAATTTCAGGTTCATTCTCCGGACTCAGTCCGCTGAACACTTCTTTTACATACATTTTGGCTACACGTCGCGGGCTATCTTTTAAACTATCGTCCTTTAAATCAAGTCCTAAGATCAACATTATATCACGAAATTTTTCTTCTATCAGATTAATTTTTTCGTTCTCTGTAAGGAGATCATGGTTTATGGATAGTGGCGCCACGGGAAGGCTATGATTTAATTGGTGCCCGTTCCTTAGCTTCATTTCTTTAAGGCCATTCATATCATGCAGTTTAAAGTGAGTTTTTTACTATTAGAGTAATAAAACCTCCTGAGGTTACAAATTTATTTTTGTAAAAGCTTGTAACCTTTTTGTTATATTGATATCTAATATGCCATATGATAATCATGGACAAAGTTTTGGAAGGAGAAAATAACCAACCTTCGGAGGAAGAAATCATTAAAAAGATAGTCGCCGGAGAAAAAAAATTGTATGAAATTATAATCCGGAAATATAACACAAGGCTTTATAGAATTGGGATGTCAATAGTAAATGATGATGATGAAGTGGAGGACATCATGCAAAATGCCTATATAAAAGCTTATGAAAATCTAATAAAATTTGAAGGGAAGTCAAGTTTTGGGACATGGCTGGTAAGAATATTAATCAATGAAAGCCTTTTGCAATTAAAGAAAAAGAAACGGTTTGTAAGTATGGAAGATCAAGAGAATAATAAGACAATAGTTAGCCGTCTGAATGGATTGTCTGAAAAGGAAACCCCCTCTACTTCTTTGATAAATAAAGAGCTGGCTAAAGCGTTGGAAAATTCTTTGTCCGAGCTTCCTGAAAAATATAGGATGGTATTTGTAATGAGGGAAATGGAAGATATGTCCATTGCTGAAACAATGAGCCTGTTGGAAATATCAGAAGCCAATGTAAAAGTCAGGTTAAACAGAGCTAAACAAATGTTAAGAAGCAAGCTGGACGGCTTTTATAAGAGCGATCAATTGCTGCAATTCCAACTTCTTCGATGCAATAAAATGGTGGAGAATGTGCTTTCCAGAATTTAAATTTATAATAATCTAGCTTTCCCAAAAATCTTTTCAAATAGTTGTAACCTTTTAATTTTCACTTACTCTAATGTGTATAAACATTAAATAAAAGTAAAATGAAAATTCAAAGACAACTATCAAGCTTGGCCATTGGTATAATTTACCTGGCTACATTTTCTTTTCCCGCTTTTTCTCAGGAAAATCCTAAACTTTCGGATGCAGAAGTAGCGTCTGTAGCGGTGGTGGCCAATCAAATTGACATTAATTATGCTGAACTTGCTAAGGAAAAATCAAGAAACAAGGAGATTCTTAAGTTTGCAGAAACGATGGCAAATGACCATAAAGCGGTAATTGGCCAGGCGGCTGCACTGGTAAAAAAGCTGGGTGTTACGCCAAAGGACAATGTAGTAAGTCAACAATTGTTAGCAGATGCCGAAAAAACAAAAAGCACACTTAGTTCAAAAAATGGAAAGGACTTTGACAAGGCCTACATTGACAATGAAGTAGCTTATCATAAAGCGGTAATCTCAGCAGTAGAAGGTCTTTTGATACCTGAAACCGAAAACGCTGAATTAAAGGCATTGCTACAAAACATTTTACCCGCCTTAAGAACCCATCTTTCACATGCAGAAATGGTTCAAAAACAATTTTAAGGGTCGATGAATAGTCTATGGATAATATTGAGAAATAGCATGTACTTGTTATTCTCAATGTTTCTTTTGAATAGCTGTTCTTCAGCTTCAGAAAAAACTGAGCCAAAAGTACACACCGTGGAGATCAAAGAAATGAAGTTTCAGCCTGCTGAAATCAGCGTTCAAAAAGGAGATACCATTGTTTGGATAAACAAGGATTTTGTGGCGCATGATGTAACCGAAGAAACGACACATGCTTGGTCATCTTCTGTAATTCCAAATGGTGGGTCGTGGAGCATGGCTGTTACGGAAAGTGCTGATTATTTCTGTACCATTCACCAGGTGATGAAAGGTAAGATAGTGGTGGAAGAATAAGGTAAAGAAGAATAATCAAGCTAACCGGAAAATCAGCCTGAATAATCTGAAGAGGATGAAAAGGCTTTAAGTAATTTAATTCTTAATATCGAACAAGGAATTTGCGGATCTTTAAGGAAGCTAAATAAGATTCTCTTCTCTAAATTCTGTATTCCTTGTTCTTTTCAAGTTTACTATATTTCTGATCAGAATAAATTCTAATAAAAATATGGATAAACCCAAAATTGCAGGAAGAGAGCCTATTGAAATTACCCTCGAAGCCGGCAAAACTTATTTGTGGTGTCAATGCGGAAGATCTTCCAATCAACCTTTTTGTGATAACTCTCATATTGGTACAGGTCTTAAACCTAAAGTTTTCAAAGTGGCTTTTAGCCGGAAAGTATGGCTTTGTATGTGTAAACAAACCAAAACAATCCCTTATTGTGATGGCTCACACCGTAGTTTAAAAAGTTTATAATGCTCCGGAACCAGTTTATTAAACTGACAAATATTCAGAATAAAATTGATGGTTGTCATTT
>DASPJL010000063.1:0-4273 GCA_035628645.1 Cytophagales bacterium
TACATTTATGATGACTTCATTGAGCCCGACCTTCAAAAAATTGCAATAGACTACAAAGAAAATACTTTAGAAAATGTCCATTTTGAGCTTGTTTGCTTAGTAGCATATAACGAAAATCAAGGGATTATTGGGTTAAATGAAACTGAGATAAAAGAAAATATTAAGAAAATAATTAGTGGTAGGTGTGGTGGAATCAACAAGGCGTGTTTTTCTTCCATAGAACCCCGAGTATTAGACCGAATTAACTATATAATCTTCCCTATCTGGGAATTAGACAAACTTCTTGAAAGTTTTCAAAAATTAATTGGCAGTACAAAATGACACTATCTAACAATGAGTGGGACATAATAAAAAAACTCTTATCGATTGAACATCAATCAGTGGCAAATAAACTGGGTTTTATTGAAGGGGATAGCCCACTTATTGATGAGCCTTTGCTAATCAGCTCAATTGGATTATTAGATAAGTTATCAAGGAGAAATGATGAAGTCTCTTTAAAAATCGTGATAACCTGCGCCGCTATTCTGTGGACTTATAGAAATGAAGACTGGGGACATATAAGAGATTTTTTAATTCTTGTATTAAGCCGGGCTGGATTCTCCCCTTCTTCAATAATGTTAGAAGCAAACAGAGAAAATAATGAAATAGTTTATGATAGTGTCGGAAGCTTAATTACTCAATTTAATATTACTGTCCATCAACTATGTAACGAGATAATTATAAATGATAAAGTTTATCTCGTGACAGGGTTTCAGAAAAGTGTTTGGGACAAACTGTCGGAGGTTAATGTACTTGGAATATCCGCTCCCACCTCCGCTGGCAAATCATTTATTATTTCCTTAAAGGCAATTGATGTTATTCTTAAAAATGGTGGAGATATTGTTTATGTCGTTCCAACATTAAGTCTGGTGGCACAGGTTTCTGCTGATTTTAACAAACTATTAAAAGAGTTTGCAATTACAAGTCATACTATTAGCACTACATATAGCCTTAACGATTCAGGCAATAGCCATATTTATGTTTTAACTCAAGAGAAGGCTATCTCAGCCTTTTCACAAACCGAGTCACCATTTTATAATACTCGAATTCTTATAGTTGATGAAATTCAGAATATTGAAAAAGTTGCTAATGAAGATGACCAACGTTCAAAAACACTATACGACGCATTAATTGAATTTAGGCATTCTATATCACCAGACCTTATCATATTGTCAGGACCAAGGATAAAGGGGTTAAAAAAATTAGGTGTTGAAATATTTGCTGATGAAAATATTGATGAAAAAGAAACCAAAGAGTCTCCAGTTGCTACTTTTACTTATTCGATATCAAAAACAGGAAACGATTACTTCTTTAATCAATACTCAAATTTGCTTGAAAAGCCCGTGAAGTTGATAATTTCAAAACCTGAAAATATTAAAGGTTACGGAGGGAGTCAGTATAAGGCAGATTTTGTAGAATACCTATCTACGATTTTGAATAATTTAGGTATCGAGTCAAAGAACATTATTTTTTCTCCAACTTCTTCTCAAGCGAGAAAAACCGCAATTGAGCTCACCAATTTTGTCATATACCAGGATAAAATTTCTGAGCCCTTAGTCTCTCTTATCAAGTATGTCAAAGATACAGTTCATGAGAATTATGATATCTGTTTAACTTTACCAAAGGGGATAGTGTATCATCACGGAAAAACCCCCTCACATATTAGGTCAGTCATCGAGCACGCAATTAGACAGAAAATGATTTGCAACATAGTTTGTACAACCACTTTAATGCAAGGTGTTAACCTTCCAGCTCAAAATGTAATAATGAGAAATCCCTTTTTAGCGATTAACGCAATAAAAGGAACAAAGCCTAAACTGACTAACTATGAAGTAGCAAACTTAAGAGGACGAGCAGGCAGACTTTTGAAAGACTTTATCGGTAGAACATACGTCTTGGAAGAAAACTCCTTTGGCAACACATCAGAGCAGACAGAATTATTTTCAGACACAGCAAAAGAGTTAAGTTCTGGCTACGGGATAAAGTATAAAAAACATAAAAAGGAAATAAGTGAAAGCCTTTTATCTAATTCCATATTGGGAGAAGAGCACTCCGCTTTTGGTTACTTAATCACTTATATTAGACAAACAATTTTAAAGCATGGAGATTTAGCCCAAGGTCGTTTAAGTGCTGTTGGGATTGAGTTAAGCCAGTCCCAAATTGAAGAATATGCTCTGGCGCTATCACAAAGCCTTAACATTCCAATTGAAATATGCGCCAAAAATAGGTATTGGGACCCTATGGACTTAAATATCCTTTACTCAATAAAAGATGAATTAAGTATTCCCACCAGCATAAAAGAACAAAATATAGATAGAAAACTTCTTATTGTATTACAAAGGTTTAAATCAGAATTTCCCCAAATTTATTTCAAATATTTTGGGGTGTCGGATGGTTTATTAGAATCTGTTTGCATTACTGCTAAAGAGTGGATGAAAGAAGTTCCGTTAAAAACAATATTAGGAAAGCCATATTTCGACGATTCAGATAAAATAGACCTAAGGATTTCATTGATACAAAAGGAAATCTCATACGGGCTCCCAATTCTTTTGAAACCTTTATATGACATAAAGGTTCCAACTAATATGTTTTTACGCTTTATAGAGATAGGTGCTTACAAACCTATCGCAAGGAAAATGATTGAGTTGAATATACCAAGGGAGACTGCAATTTTTCTAAGCAATGGTCATTTTCGGAATGTTTCGGTTGAAAACGACTCCCTAAACAGTACAATTATTAACCGCTTACGAGAGGTTAAAAACGAAGTTGACTATTGGCGAAGAATACAATTTGAAGGGATTATCTGATTTGTAGGTGAATATTTTTTTTAAAATTCATCTTTTATTGTCTGACAAAGCTTTCAGGCTGTATAATCTCTCTAAATCTTCCATCAATTGGTTCGACCCTATGTCGCTTAACTCCACCAAAAAAAAGCCATTGGCAGTTAGCCTTTGGCTTTTTTGCTTTTAAAGCCTGCCTGCAGCCCGTAACACCTGTTTTAATCCTGCCACCGTTTTTACATTTTATATTCGACGTTAGACCCTATTAGGTTCAAAATTTTGAACCTCTATATTGCGGTTACATCGTTACTTTGTTACGAGTGTTACAACTGTTACGACCAATTTTGTGGACGTTTTTTGAGTTTCGATTTCAGATTTTTCCATTCTTATAATGTGTTACGAGTGTTACGGCTAAGTTCCGAACGATTCATCCTGCCGGGAAGAAAACCGGACAGGAGTCGAAGAACTTTCGCAGGTAAGTAGTAATTGGAAAAATTTGATTTTGTGCACAGCCAAATGAAAAAAAATTTACCGGCACGTCTAATGCGTCATCCCAACCATAGTTTGCCTATTGACAGCGTGCCGGTTTTGCAATCCGTTATGCAGGCATAAACCCTTCCGCTGGATAGTTGTTTTTATTCCTGAATGCTCATATCTCAACCTTTAAAAACCATTATTGTATGTATTATTTTAATTATTCCCCTTCAGAAGTGTTTCTGCCAGTTTACCGATACTACTCCCTATTACATTAATATTAACTCCAACGGAAGTATTAACAGCACCAATGATGGCAATTCATTTGTGTTCAGTAACAATTTCCGTTTCAGCGTAAGCAAAAAGAAAGTGACAATAAACACAGTCAACAGCTATTTATACGGAATGCAGTCGGGGGAGCTGATTAACAATGATTTTAGCACGATGAATGACATTAATCTGTTCAAAAGTGTACGGTCTGTATATTACTGGGGGCTGCTGGGACTGGATAAAAGTATTTCTCTCCAGGTTGATAACCGCTTGCAGGCAGGGGCAGGACTGGGATACCATATCTTTAACAGGGAAACCCTTATGGTTACCATTACAGACGGCCCGATATATGAGTACAATGACTTATTTAACCGTGATGCGTATCAAACGGTGAGAAATTCGTTCCGGCTGAAATTTTTTATTTCAATTAATGGTACAACACGGCTGGAGGGCTCCACGCTGGTACAAAACTCCCTGAATAACCAGAATGATTATATTATAAATTCAAACACGGGGTTTTCTTTCCTGTTTTTTAAATGGATACGGTTCAATACCTCCCTGGTGTACAACCGGGTAAATATCAATGCCCGGGAAAATCTGCTTTTAAATTTCGGAATTATTTACGAGCGGTATTTTCAGTACTGATTAATTATCGTCCAGCTCTTCATCAAGAATAGTATCCGTTTCTGCTTCCCCGTCCTCGTCGTCAT